>JASHRP010000493.1 GCA_030037375.1 Bryobacteraceae bacterium
CGACCGGCAGTTCGCCGCGGTCGCGCCGGCCGAAGCATTCCGCGTCAGCGCGGCGCAGGATCGCCTGAATCACGTAATCGTGACGTTGTCTGCGTTTTCTGGTTTGGTCATGGAAGGCATGACGCGCGGCGACGGATGGCGCTTCCTCGATATCGGCCGGCGCCTGGAACGGGCCGTGCAAATGACCGGGTTGTTGCGCCATGGCCTGCATTCGGATTCGCCTGGCATCGGCGCACTCGAGGCGATTCTAGAAATGGCGGACAGCTCCATCACTTACCGCTCGCGTTATCTCACTTCGCTCCAGACCGATCTGGTGCTGGATCTGCTGCTTGTCGACGAAGCCAATCCGCGTTCCGTCGGGTTCCAACTGGCGAGGCTGAAGGAACACGTCGACCAGCTTCCGGGAAGCCATACGGCGATTCGGCGGCCTCTCGAAGCTCGCCAGGCTTTAGCGCTGCTGACCGCCGTGCAGCTCGCGGATGTCCGCGAACTGGGAAGAACCGAAGATGCAGGAGCGGGTGCGGCGCGCGATGCGCTGCTGGACCGGATTACCTCGGATCTCAATGTGTTTTCGGAAACCATCTCACGCGCCTACTTCAGCCATGCGACGCAGTCGCGGCAGTTGGCCGCCCCTTAGACGATGAAACTTCTGGCCACGCACATCACGCGTTACTGGTACAGTGAGCCGGTCTCGTTGTGCCATACGGAGGTTTATCTAGCTCCGCGAATGCGCAGGAGCCAGACGTTGCTGGAGCACGATCTAACCATTTCTCCGTCACCGGAATCGATGTATCCGCGCCAGGATTATTTCGGCAATCCCGCCACGTTCTTTTCCATTCATGAGCCTCATCGCGAGCTGATCGTCACGGCGCGCAGCCTAGCCGAGCTTTCTTCCGCTCCCCCGCCCAATCTTGAGCTCTCACCACCCTGGGAAGGTGTGCGCGATGCTACCCGGCGGCGCGATTCGCCGGAAGCGTTCGATGCGGCTCAATTCTTGTACGAATCGCCCAAGATCAGACTCGGCGAGGCGTTTGCCGACTACGCGCGCGCCTCCTTCACCCCCGGCCGGCACTTCCTGGATGCGGTGAATCATCTTTCGGGCCGAATCTACAAGGAATTCGAGTACGATCAGCGCGCGACGACCGTCAGCACCCCCGTGGACGAGGTGCTGGAATCGCGGCGCGGAGTGTGCCAGGATTTCGCGCACCTGATGATTGCCTGCCTGCGATCGCTCAAGTTACCGGCCCGATACGTCAGCGGCTACGTCCGCACGGGCGAAAGGTTCGTCGGCAGCGAAGCCTCGCACGCGTGGGTGTCGGTGTGGTGCCCCGTTTTCGGATGGCAGGATTTCGACCCGACCAACAACGTAATGCCGCATGACGAGCACCTGACGCTGGCGTGGGGACGCGATTATTCGGATGTGACTCCGGTCAAGGGCGTGGCCCTGGGTGGAGGCGAACAGGTGATCAGCGTTTCAGTGGATGTCGCGCGGCAGGACTGAGCCGGATTAGAATTGTAGCGATGCCATATCCAGAACAATTTATCGCGCCGATGCGCTCGGATTTGACTCGCCACGGAGTAGAAGAGGCGAGAACACCGGCTGATGTCGACCGCCTGCTTGCTCCGGGCCACGGGACGGTTTTAATGGTCGTGAATTCCGTATGCGGCTGCGCGGCCGGACGCGCGCGGCCGGCGGTCGGGATGGCCCTGCGGCACGCCGCGAAGCCTGAGAAGACCGCGACCGTATTCGCGGGCGGCGATGAAGCCGCGGTCGCGCATCTGCGAAGCATTCTTTCGGACTATCCGCCGTCTTCGCCATCGATGGCCCTGTTCCGCGACGGAAAACCGGTTTACATGATTCATCGCTCGGACATCGAACGGCGCGAGCCGGAGCAAATCGCCAAGCTGCTGACCGACGCCTTCGATCAATTTTGCGCCTGACTGCTTAACCCGCCGCTCCGGAAATGGGGCGTCCGTGACAGTTTTGTAGTTATAATTCATGCGGAGGAACCCGCTGCATGAAGTCTTCAGGCGCGCTTGCGCTCTGTGCAATTCCCTACTTAACCTGCTTGCTTGCAACGCCTTCGGTTGCGCAAACAACGATCGGAGGCGGAACCTGTAGTTCCGCCACGCTGAGCGGAACCTACGCGGTCTCCATGACCGGCCGGCAGGTAACATCCGCCGGAAAGTTCACCAACGTGCTGCAATCGAACGGATCCGTAACGTTCGACGGGCAAAGCAAAGTCACATTCGCGATGACACAGAGCACGCTCCAGACAACGGGCACGCCGCTCAATTGGAGCGGAACCTACAGCGTGCAGGCCAACTGCGCTTCCCAGATGACGATCTCTTCCGGCGGCAGCGCCACGTTCAATCTTGCGATCTATAGTGGCGGCGCCGACATCCTGTTTACCGGCAGCGATTCGACATACTCATATTCGGGCAGCGCGGACAATCAACCCGCGACTGGCTGCTCGACCTCGGCCTTATCGGGCGTCTACGTCTTTTCTGGGACAGGTTATTACCTGACATCGGGTTCGGTCTCAGCGCCGCTGGCGGTCACTGGACTGTTGCAATTCGATGGGCAGGGCAACCTGACTACGAACCTCACGATCACCACTGGCGGAAACTCAACCGTCCAGAAGACGACTGGCACGTACTCGCTTTCTTCGAACTGCCTTGCATCGGCCACGGCGAGCGCGGCTTCCGGGACGCTTATGGGGTCAATCAGCGTCTATGCCTTAACGTCCGGGAGCCCTTCGGATGCTTATCTCGAGATCGCGATCAACGCGAACTTCATAGCTAGCGGGTCAATGCATTTGGTCTACGGGCAGCCAAGTTCTACAGCGATGCTTATCGAACAGAAGCGGAATCAAGGCGCTGTTAAGGAGGCGAGGTTATGATATTTCTGCGCGCAGTCGTTCTCTTCTCGTTTGCCGGATTGGCAGCCGCGCCGGCATTTGCCCAAACCATTAGCGGCGGCAATTGCAGCGCGGCTATGCTGAGCGGACAGTATTCGCTGACGCTCGGCGGACGCGACTTTTCAACCACGGGAACCGACGTGCAAACCTACGAGGGAGGCGGCACGGCAACCTTCGATGGAAATAGCAATGTCACTTTTGCAGGAACGGTCAACACCAACTTGGCCCAAGGAAAAACGTTCACATATTCCGGAACGTATACCGTGTCCTCCAACTGCTCCGGAACCCTGACGCTCGCGCAGGGAAGCTCTGCGACATTTGTTTTGGTGGTGTGGAGCAACGGCCAGCAGTACAACATCACGGGTTCGGATTCCACCTACACGTATTCCGGTAGCGGCACGGGCAATCAGCCCGCCGCTTGCGGGACCCCCAGCTTCTCCGGCGGTTACACATACGATTCGACCGGCCCAATGCTTTCCGGAACCGCAATCACTAGCGTGGCGGATGAGTCCGGCGTATTTCAGTTCGACGGTCAAGGCAATGTTACGGCCAGCTATACGATCAGCTCATCTCAAGCGAGCCCGGTCCAGCTTACATCTTCAGGAACGTATACGGTGGCCTCGAACTGCACGGCGTCGGCGACGTTGAAGGACTCAAACGGAGCTACGAACACGCTTAATTTCGTGCTCGAAGGCGTGTACGGTCAAAACGCCGAGGTGCTGGAGGCGAATCCGCAGTTCATCCGCTCGGGCTCAGCGCATACGACGTTTTATTACCATGGCATCGGAACACTGGGGACGCCGATGCAGTCCATGCCGAACGTGGCGTCCTACGCCTTTAACGGCACGCCCCCAGGAAGCGTCTTCGCAATCTTCGGACAGAATCTGGCGACTTCGACAAGCCAGGCGGCTACCGTTCCGCTCCCGGACAAGTTGCTCAGCACCACCGTGACCGTGAATAATGAGTCCGCACCGCTCTTTTACGTCAGCGAGACGCAGATCAACGCGCAGATGCCGTGGGACATTCCGGGAAACACGCTGGCCACCGTGATCGTGAAAAACACGGGTACGAATGGATCGACCAGCAACGCCGCCGGGCTGTATGTTCCCGCGACGGCGACTCCAGGAATCAGCTTCTATTCCAACAATCGGGCCGTCGTGGTGAATAAGGACGGCAACGTCAATACCTCAACCGACACCGCCAGCGTGGGTGATGAGGTGGTTTTGTACTTTACCGGCGGAGGGCCGGTGAACGCGGCGGGAAAACTCACCACAGGAGCCACAGCTCCTTCGGGATTGTCCCCGGTGACCGATCCGAATGCGTCGATCACCGTTGGTGGAATGTCTGCCGTGGTCGATTATATCGGCTTGACCCCCGGCGGAATCGGGCTGTATCAGGCGAACTTCAATGTCCCGCAGCTCGCCAAGGGGAGTTACCCGGTGGTCCTCACCATTGACGGGACTGCGTCGAATACGCTTTCGGGGCAGCCGTATCCAAACCCGGTAATGACGATCGGCAACTGAACGGCGTCAGCCGCGCGTTTTAGCCTCTGATTCTGGCGCTCGAAGTCCCGCCCGCGGCCGGGACGTAGCACTTCAGCGCGTAGTCCGTCACCATGCGGTCCGCGCTGAAGCGCCAGCCCAGGGTGCGAATGGTGCGCTTCATGCGTTTGATCCAGCCGCGCGGAAGGCCGTCGTGATCCCGCTCATAATACAGTGGAATCACCTCCTCGCTGAGCACCCGCAGCAAATCGGCGCCATCGCGAGCATCGTGAATGCCCATGTCCGAATGGGTGCGTCCATGTCCGATGGCGAAGCCGTTCAAGCCGTCGTAAGCTTCGGCCCACCAGCCGTCCAAAATGGAGAGATTGAGTCCTCCGTTCAACACGACCTTCTGTCCGCTGGTGCCGGATGCTTCCAGCGGCCGGCGCGGATTGTTGAGCCACACGTCGACGCCTTGGACGAAATGCCTGCCGACGTTGATGTCGTAATCTTCAACAAAAACGAACTTGTCCGCGAAACGCGGATTGCGCATCAGATCCGCGATCTGCTGCAAGACACGCTTACCCGGCTCATCGTGCGGGTGAGCTTTGCCGGCAAAGACAAACTGCACCGGCTGCTTCGGATCATTGACCATGGCAGCCAGCTTTTCGAGATCGGCCAGAATCAGGTTGGCGCGCTTGTAGGTGGCAAAGCGGCGCGCGAATCCGATGGTCAGCGCGTCGGGGCTAAGAGTGCGGCCGAGCGTCCGCAAAACCGCGGCCGGCTCACCACGGCGGGCCGCTTGTCCGGCGGCGCGGCGGCGGACAAATTCGATCAGGCGCGACTTGAGCGCCAGATGGGTCTCCCACAGCTCTCCGTCATCGACATTGTCGATTCCGTCCCACGTCTGCGTTTGGCCGCCGCGCGCGCGCCAATCGCTGCCCAAATGCCGGTCATACAGCACGGACATTTGCGGCGCGAGCCAGGTGGGCACGTGAACGCCGTTGGTGATGTGGCCGATAGGAATGTCATCTTCGGGTTTGCCAGGATATAAACCTGTCCACATCGCGCGAGACACTTCGCCGTGCAGAGCCGAAACCGCATTGGCTCGCCGCGAGAGCTTGAGTCCCAGCACGGTCATGCAGAACGGCTCGTCCGGATTGCCGGGATTCTCGCGGCCGAGAGCCATTAAGCGGTCATGCGATAAGCCAAGAGCCTCCCGCAACGGACCGAGATGTTCTTCGATCAAACCTCCGTGGAAACGATCGTGCCCAGCGGGAACAGGCGTATGGGTGGTGAAGACCACCTCCCGCGCGACCCGCGAGACGGCCTGATCGAAACCCACTCCTTCCTCTTCCATGCGACTGCGAATGGCCTCCAGCACGCCGAATACGGAATGGCCTTCGTTCAGGTGAAGCACGCCGGGCGTGATGCCGACCGCCTTCAACGCGCGGAATCCTCCGACGCCGAGCAGCAACTCCTGCCGAATCCGCACCCGGGAATCGCCGCCGTACAGCCGCGAAGTCAACTCGCGGTCTTCCGGTGAATTGCCCTCGACATCGGAATCGAGCAGCAGCAGATCGCAGCGTCCCACCTTAACGCGCCAGACTTTCGCGCGGATCGTCCCGCTGCGCGTCTCGGTCTGGACCGTCACCAAAGCCCCGGTTTTGCCGATCGCGGGTTCTCGGGGAAGCTGATTGACGTCGGTGGACAGGTACTCCTCCTGTTGCCAGCCGTTCGAATCCAGACGCTGGCGGAAGTAGCCCTGCGCATAAAACAACCCGACGCCAACCAAAGGAATGCCCAAGTCAGAGGCGCTCTTGATGTGATCCCCAGCGAGCACGCCCAAGCCGCCGGAATAGATCGGCAACGATTCATGCAAGCCGAACTCCGCCGAAAAATAACCCACTGGCCTGGACCTCAGAACGCCCGCGTTCGCCGCGCCCCAGGTGTGATCGTCTTGCAGATATTCTTGCTGACGCCGGTAGGCGTAATTGATGCGGCCGTGCAAAACCTGCTCACCCAGGCGTTGCTCCAGCTTCGGCAGAGGAATTTCGCTTAGCAAAGAGATGGGATTGTGATTGAGCTCCCGCCAGCGGACCGGATCGATGTCGCGAAACAGCCCGTTGGTGTCGCTATCCCAGCTCCACCACAGATTTCGCGCCAGGGCCCAGAGACGTTCCTGCGCGGGCGCAATGAATCGGGCCAAAGTCCGCGCTTCGTTGATCACCGGCGCGAGCTGCGCCGCGGCTGCCGTGAGCGCCTGAATTTCGTCGGAACGGAAAGCGCGAGCCACCACGGTCTGCACCACCAGCACGCCTTGCAATACGCCCCGGTCGAGCAGAGGCACGCCCAGGAACGAGCGGTAAGATTCTTCGCCAGCATCGCTGAAATACTTGAACCGGGGATGATTCTGCGCCTCCTCGACGGCGATGGGATGGACCTTCTCCGCCACCAGGCCGGCCAGGCCCTCATGCAGGCTCATGCGCAGTGAACCGACGCATTCGCGCCGCAGGCCAAGCGTCGCGGCCAGCACCAAGTTCGCGCGATCCGGTTCGAGGAGATAAGCCGAGCACACGTCGGTCTGGAAACGCTTGGCAATCAGCGCGACGATATTCGAGAGCGTCTCGGCTGGTTTGCCGGACTCCGCCGCAAGCGTCGCGATCTCCTCTAGGGTGAGGACAAAATTAGCGTCAAATGATCTAGCAGGTTGGCTCATGTGGCCTTTCCATCGCCGCACTCCCTTGGCGGGAGCCGGACTGGCGAATGCCGCTCGGTCCAACGACGCGGTTTATAGACCCTGAGACGGAAGCTAACACTTCAGTCTAAGCGCATTGGGCGCGCGGATCAAATCGTACCGGGGCTTTTGGGGGTACTAGAACAGCTCGGCACGCTTAAATCGGGATTCCGACTCTCCACAACTCATACGCGATTGCCTGACGCGCGTATAGCCAGCGTTCTGTCCAACCCTCGGGATGTCGATCCTCCGGGCGCGGCGATCCGTACACTTTCATGCCTAGCCCCTCCAGCATCTTCTTCACGCGATAAATGTGGTATCCGTCGCTGACCACGATGCAGGAGTTCAGATTCATTCGCCGCATGATTTCGCCAGCCGCGGCTATGCTCTGGACCGTGCTTGCGCCTTCCGATTCGACCAGAATCGCCTCTGAAGGAACTCCCCTGCGCGCTAAATACGCGTGCGCGACCTCGCCTTCCGTGTACGTGGGATCGCCGCCCTTTCCGCCCGTGGTCAGGATTTTCGGCGCGTACCCTTGCAAGTAAAGGAACAGAGCGTGGTTCAGCCGGGCTTCGAGCACCGGCGACGGCTTGCCCCGGTACTCCGCGGCTCCCAGCACTACGATCACGTCCGCCGGACGCGCCTCATCGACGGTCGATTGGGCGCGAATCTCCTCCGCGATCCTGGAAATGTGGAACGCGGCAAAAGCGACGGCAATGATGCCGGCTGTGACGGCGATGAGCCCGGCCCGCTTCATGACCACTGAGCTATGCCCGTTTCATGCGTTATGCTGGGCGTTCAGAACCATTGTAGCCGTGAGTATCACGACGATCAGCGAATCCAATCCGTTACTGAAGGGCGTCCGCAGGGCCGCCGCACGAGGTTCTCTCACCTTGGACGGCTTGGCGGTCGCGGAAGGATTTCATCTGCTGGAGGAAGCGCTGAAGAGCCGCTGCGAAGTTCCCGTGGTGATCGCGGCCGATTCCGTCAAAGCCACCGTGGCAACGCATTTGCGCGGCCTGAAACGGACGCGAGTTGTGTCCATCACGGAGACCGCATTCGCGAATCTCGCGTCTACCGAAACTCCGCAGGGGGTGATCGCGCTGGTGCGCCCGCCGACATGGACTCTGGATCAGCTAGTACGCGGCAAACCCCTGGTGGTCGTACTCGATGGCGTGCAGGACCCCGGAAATGCCGGCGCCATGATCCGGGCCGCGGAAGCTTTCGGAGCGACGGGCGTCGCGTTGCTCAAGGGCTCGGTCAATCCATACAATCCCAAATGCCTTCGCGCTTCGGCCGGCTCGACGTTCCGGCTTCCCGTCGCCGCGGGAATCGAGCACGGACTCCTCGAAGCCGCGTTCGAACAAAAGGGCGTCACTCTGTTTGCCGCTCTGCCTCGCGCTCCGAAGACGATTTCCGAGGCCGATTTTCGGGGAGCGTGCGCCATCGCCATCGGAAGCGAAGGGCACGGCGTAGGCCCGCGGATCGAAAGGAGAGCCATCGCCGTGCGGATTCCCACCTGCGGCGTCGAATCCCTGAACGCCGCAGTCGCCGCGGGCGTTTTGCTCTACGAGGCGCAGAGGCAACGGACGCGCCAATGAGCCTCTTCGACACGTCTCCGCTTGGATCGTCCGACTTGGCCGGCCGGCCGCTTGCCGAGCGCATGCGCCCCGAACGCCTGGATGATTTCGTCGGCCAGCAGCACATTCTCGGCCCGGGCAAGCCGTTGCGCGTGCAGATCGAGCGCGATCAGTTGCAATCTCTGATTTTATGGGGACCACCCGGAGTCGGCAAGACCACTCTCGCGCGGATCATCGCGCACATGACCCGTTGCGAATACATCCCTTTCAGCGCGGTTCTGAGCGGGATCAAGGAAATCAAGGCGGTGATGGCGGACGCCGAACGCCTGCGCCGCGCGGGCCGCCGGACGCTGCTGTTCGTCGACGAAATCCATCGATTCAATAAAGCGCAGCAGGATGCGTTTCTCCCCTATGTCGAGCGCGGCGACATCATCCTGATCGGCGCGACGACCGAGAACCCTTCGTTTGAGGTGGTCTCGGCCTTGCTCTCGCGCTCGAAAGTCTACGCTCTGCGCGCTCTGACGCCAGAGGAAATCATCACGCTTCTCGATCGGGCGTTGAAGGTGCTGGAACTCTCCGCGCCGGAGCACTTGCTCGAGCAGATCGCAGTATTTTCGAATGGCGACGCCCGAACCGCGTACAACATTCTGGAACTTGCCTCCGCCGTCGCACATGACGGCGTGATCGACCAGGCGGCGGTCGAGAGCGTGCTGGAACGCAAGACGCTGCTTTATGACAAAGCCGGCGAAGAGCACTTCAATCTGATTTCGGCGCTGCACAAGAGCGTGCGTTCTTCCGATCCCGATGCGGCCCTATACTGGCTCGCGCGAATGCTGGAAGCGGGCGAGGATCGGATGTACATCGCGCGGCGCTTGGTTCGGATGGCGATCGAGGACATCGGCTTGGCCGATCCGAGGGCTCTGGAGCAATCGATCGCCGCGCAGCAAGCGGTGCACTTTCTCGGGGTTCCGGAAGGCGATCAGGCGCTGGCCCAGATCGCGATCTACTTGTCGGTCGCGCCCAAGTCCGACGCCGCGTATCAGGCCTTGAACAAGGCCACGGAAACTGTTGCGAACTCCACAGCCGAACCGGTTCCGATGCATCTTCGCAATGCTCCCACGCGCGCCATGAAGGAATGGGGTTACAGCGAAGGCTATCAGCATGCGCATAAGTTCGAAGACGCGATGAACACCATGGAGTGCCTCCCCGAGAATCTTCGCGGAACGGTTTTTTACTCGCCGACCGGCCGGGGCGTCGAGCAACGCATCGCTGAACGGCTCGCGGAGATTCGCGGGCGCCGTAAGCAAGCCGATAAACCGCCGCAATAACGGCTGGTATCCTTTCGTTATGGAGATTCGCCGCTCGGTTTGCGCGCTGGATTGCCCGGATACCTGCGCGATGCTGGTGCACGTCGAGGACGGCCGCGCGGTGAAGCTCCAAGGCGATCCGGCTCATCCGGTGACGCAAGGGTTTC
>JASHRP010000494.1 GCA_030037375.1 Bryobacteraceae bacterium
GAGCCAGGGCCCTGGCCATGGAGAACTCGCTGCTGCCTTCGGTGAAAGACGCGCGGCTGGGTAGCTCGCGAATCGTGTTCTGCAATGCCGCCATGCGCTCCGCGCGCGGAGGGAGTGGAGTGAAAATCGCGTTGACACTCGCTCAATGTAATCGAGCAGCGCCGGAGGGTCGAACCCCGCGGAAGACATCGCGACCACGGCTGCTGCGTCGGCGCGCAGTTCGATCGCGGGCCAGTCTTTCAGAGCAGAGATGGGTAAAAAGGCGGGTGCGTTCGAAAACTCGCCGGTGAAATAAACGGGAATTGTTCCCGCGCCGGACCTGACTGTGAGGGGCCCACGTGCGATCGCCTGCGCGAGCATCCCGGCGAACTCGGCTTCATTGTTCGCAGTGGTGAGGAGGCTGACCGGAACAAAAATATTGCCTCCGGACAGGACCACTGGCTCATCCATGGGGCTTCGTAATCCATTCACAACTGAAAAGGCGAAGGGGAAGGCGCCCTTGGGAAACTGGGCCGCGACCCTCGCGCCGAGCTGCGAAACGTAATCCCGGATTGCTTGGGATTGGACTGGCGTTGTGGATCGCTGCAATTGTTGAGCGAGCGCTCGTCCAAGCGCCGCCTCTCTATCGCTGGGAAGGTTCTGAGCGGTGAGAGTGAGACAACAAAGGATGAAAGGCGCGGGCCGCATAGCTACCAATACGCTCGCATAGGACTCGGCCACGCTCAAGGGGCCCGGCGGATCTTCTTATACGCGCATCAGGGCGCGATCGGGCCGGCTCATCCGCTCGATGAGTTCGATCAATTTATCCTGCGTGGCGGGGAAGTGGTCGCCGGTCAGCTCCGGATGAGCCTTGTGGAGCGCGAGTCCAACCTCCACCACCCACGGAACCTTGAGGTGAGCTTCGCGCAGCGTGGCGCGATCCATCATCACATCGGCGACGGGGCCTTGGGCGGCGATTCGCCCGTCTTTCAGAACCCATGCCTCGCTGGCCCATTCGTAGGCCAAGTCAGAATCGTGAGTGCTGATCACCAGCGTCGTACCCTCCTGGTGAAGGTTCTTGAGCAGCGCGAGCATGGCGCAGATTCCCGCGAAATCGAGACCGGCGGTGGGCTCATCCAGCAGAATGATGCGGGGACGCAATACCAGCACGCCCGCGATGGCGACGCGTTTCTTCTCGCCCAGGCTAAGTTCGTGAATGGGCCGCTCCGCCAGGTGAAGGATGCCGAGGTTCGCGAGGGTTCGATCCACCAGCTCTCGCGCTTCGTGCGAATCCATGCCGTTATTCAACAAACCGAACGCCACGTCTTGCTCAACGGTCGCGCCGAACAATTGATCGTCCGGGTCCTGCAGAACCATCCCTACCTCACGGCGGAGCTTGTGGAGTCCCGCGCGCGAATAGTCGATGGGCTCGCCGAGCACGCACAGCTCGCCTTCTTGCGGCCGCAGCGTTCCATTGAGCAAGAGCATGAGCGTCGATTTGCCGACTCCGTTCGAACCGAGCAGGCAGACGCGTTGCGGCGTCTCGAGCGAGAAGTTGAGCTCGCGGACCACCCAGTTTGCCGTGCCGTAGGTGAACGAGACATTGCGCGCCTCGAGAATGGAACTCATAACAGCCCTTTCGACAAAGCCAATCCGGAAACGAGCAGCGCGGCCTGCAGCGCGACGGTCACGCCGATGAATCCGAATGACGGGTTATGCGCCGGCGACAAAACCCACAGCCGGCCGTCGTAGCCCCGCGATTCGATCCCGTTCTCCAGCCGCCGGAAGCGTTCGATGCAACGCACGAACAGGCCTCCCGCGAGCATCGAAAGAGCGCGCATGCGGCTGCGGTAGTCGGCTCGGCCGAGACGCCAGGATTGGGCTCTGCGCATTTCTTTGAGCGTGGTAGCGGTCACAAAGAGGAAGTGATAGATCATCAGCGCTAGGTCGATCAACACGGTGGGCACGCCCACGCGCCCAAACACCGGAATCAGCTCCATCAAAGGCGTGGTCCAGCCGATGAACGCCAAACAGCAGATCGCCGCGGTGGATCTCAGCAAAAGAGCGATCGCCATGGGTGCGCCGTTCCAATCGATGCTGAGGGAGAATCCTCCGCCGGCGCTGTTAATCTGCACCAGGATTCCAAACGCGGTCAGCAGCGCGAACGATACGGGAATGGATAGAACCGTGAGCCAGGCCGTGGCGGGAATCCTTGCGCCGGCGATGGCGGCCACGGATACGATCGCGGCGATGAAAATTGCGCCGGGCATCGGGGGAATGATAAGGGCCACCACCAGAAAGCCTGCGCCAAAGAGAACCTTCTCCCAGGGATTGCGGTTCCTCCAATGATTGGTGAAAGCGATATTGCTCAGATGCGGATGAAGGTGCAGGTGAGGCTTGACGCGTTCTCCCGCGGGGCCGCGCGCTTTTCTTAATTTGTAAACTGCCCAGGCGAGGATCAGCACGCCTAACCCTCCCTGAACTCCAAACAAAACCGTCTCCGCAACCGGACCGGGCGTCCATAATGACGCTGCGATGGGATGATAGCCGGGGCGCAGAGCCTTGATCGCGCCTTCAGCCTGATCGTCGCTGCCGACTGGAGAAGAGTTGCGATTCGCGAAAGCGATGGCGAGGACCAATCCGGCGAGTAAGCCGATAGCGGCCATCGCCCGGACGGCGGTCCGGCGCTCCCGTGGTTGCGAGGCGCCCTGCAAACCGGCCATCCGCGTGGAGGAGAGAGCGTCCAGGAGCGCGACGGTGAGCATCCCTTCGGCGATCGAGATCGGAATCTGAGTGATGAGAAAAATCCCGATGAATTTGACGAACGACGCCAAAAATCCTCCGTGAGCCGACGGATACGCGACCGCCAATTGCACGGCTGTGGTGACGTAGGTGGCAAGGTCCCCCGCGACGGTGGCGACGAAGATTCGGGGCCCCGGGTTGTTGCGGCGCGGGCCTAGCAAAAACAGCCAGGTCACCCACGGGCCGACAATTCCTAGGGAGAAAAGATTCGCGCCGAGCGTGGTCAATCCGCCGTGCGCGAGCAAAAGCGCTTGGAACACGAGCGTGATCAAGGCGAGGGCGGGCATCGCCTCCGGACCGAACAGATACACGCCCACCGCGGTCCCGGTCGGGTGCGAGGAACTGCCGGTCACCGAAGGCAGCCGCAAAGAACTCAGCGTGAACAGGAATGCGGCGGAGGCGGCAAGAAGGACGCGGTTCTCGCGTTTGGTCTCCATCTGCTTGGCTACCGCGCGCACGCTCAGAACGGTGGGCGGCAGCGCGGCCACGGCCCAACCGATGCAGTGTCTGATGGGGAGAAATCCCTCGGAGATATGCATCGCTAAATTAATCTCCGCTCCGCGTCAGGCCCGGCAGCAAGCGGGCGGAGTTGCCGATGAACAGCAGCTCTGAGGACACGTGAATCAGCGCGGCGAACACGGGATTGAGCATGCCGAAAGCGGCCAGCAGCACGCCCACGCCATCTACCGCCAGCGTGCCGACGAAGTTGGCATAGATGATGTTGCGGCATCGGCGCGCGATCTTCAGCACTTCGGTAAATCGCAACAGATCGTTGCCAAGCAGCACTGCGGAGGCGCTTTCGCGAGCGACATCCGTTCCCGATCCCATGGCGACGCCGACGTCCGCTTCGAGCAGCGCGGGCGCGTCATTGATTCCGTCGCCCAGCATCACCACGTAATTGCCTTGAAGGCGGAGACTGCGCACCCATTCGACTTTTTCTTCGGGGAGCAGTTCGGATTGAACCTCGCTGACTCCCAATTCGCGGGCGATGGCGCCGGCAATTTCTTTGCGGTCACCGGTCAGCAAGACGGTGCGGCAACGCATCTCTTTGAGCTCGCGCATGGCCGATGCGGCTTCCTTGCGCACGACATCGACGATGCCGATCGCGCCGAGAAAACGGCCGCCGGCCGCGACCAACACTTCGGAGGACTCGTGCGTGGCAGTATCGGATGCGGGAACCAAGATCCCTTCGGCTTCCATCAGCGCGCGCGTGCCGACCACCGTGCGCGCGCCGTCCACGCGGCAGACGATGCCCTTCCCCGGAAGATACTCGAACTCCTCGGGCTCGGATTGGCCGAGCGACCACTCCGCAGCCTTCTTGACGATGGCCCGTCCCAGCGGATGCTCGGAGAACCGCTCCGCCGATGCCGCGACACGAAGCACTTCATTCGGGTCGATGCCCGGCTCGGCGTCGACCTCTTTTACCTCCGGCGTTCCAAGAGTCACGGTGCCGGTTTTGTCGAGCACCACGATGTTCACATTGCTGAGACCTTCGAGATACCGGCCTCCCTTGATGATCAAGCCCTTCTGCGCGGCGCGCCCGATCGCGCCCAGGATCGCCAAAGGAGTGCCCGCTGCAATGCCGCAAGCGCCCGCGACCACGATTACGGAAATCGTGGAGCGCGCATCGCGCGTGATCCAGAACGTGAGAGCCGCGCAGGCGAGCGCAAAATACACCAGATACCCGGCTAACCGGTCGGCGATTTTCTCGATCGGCGCGCGCGAACGCTCGGCGCGTTCCACTAGTTCGATAATGCGTCCGAACGCGGTGTCGTGCCCGATCTTGTCGGCCTGGATCTCCAGAACGCCGGACTGATTCATGGTCCCGGCAAAGACGCGAGCGCCCGGGATTTTTTCGACTGGCAGCGACTCTCCCGTGATGTTGGCCTGATCGACAAAGGAGTGGCCGCTCACCACCGCGCCATCCACGGGAATGTGACCGCCGGGCCGGACCAGCACGATGTCTCCGACGCGGACTTCCGCCAGGCCGCGTTGGCCCACCCGGCCGTCTGAGCGAACTTCCACGGTCTGCGGAAGCAGGTCCAGCAATTGGCGGATCGCGCCTCTGCCGCGGCCCACGGTCATCCCCTCGATAATTTCGGCGACAAGCACGAAGACGGTAATGAGCAGAGCGGTGAAGAACTCGCCGATCAGCGATGCCGCAGCAAGGGCGATGGTCATGGATAGCTCCATCGTCATGCGGCCTTTCAGAAGATCGGCGAAGGCTTCCTGGAAGATCGGGAATCCGCCGATCAAGATTCCGGCCAGGGCCAGGAAGTCGATTCCGCGGTAGCGTGGGACGATTCCCCACCACACGAGAGCGATTACCAGAGCAACGAAGGCAACTCGCAACCACTCGCGCCCGTGTTCTTCGGGTTCCTCGGAATGGCTGCCGGCGTGGTGATCGCTATCTAGGACCTCTTCAGCCGCGTGCTCAGCTACGGTGCCCATGGGGCGCTCCTCCGGATCGTCGCTTAATCAAACCGGGTGACTAGGCGTGTACGTGTTGCGGGTGTTTTGCGCCAAGTTCCTGATGGATCTTAGCGAGATTCTTCATCGCCTCCGCGGCTTCGCGTGAATGCGCCGCGTAGTGCCGGGCTTCGCCCGCTAGCTGCGGATGAGTTTTCTCATATTGCCCGGCTAATTCTTCGTGGATCTTGGCGTCGTTTTCATGCTCGTTCGCGTGGGCTGTGAAATGCGCGGCGAGCTTGGCATGATCGTCCGCGGTTTCGTGGGACTTAGCCAGCTTTTTGAACTCGGTCTCTGAGAGCTTCATCTTCTTACTCCTTTGGGGGCTGCGTTAAATCGAATACCTTGAATGCACGTGGTCCGCCGTTGAAGCAACGAGCGTAACTCTTTCAGCCGAATGCGTTTTCGAAAGGGGTAGGGGTTCGAGTTCTGACGAATTGGAAAAGGCGTGGGGGATTTGCCCCAGGCGGGTGAGTTATCTCACCGAGGAAACGTTCTTAGTTACTGTTTGGCGTCCGGTCGATGTGGTCGACCACGAGCGTATCGAGCTGCCTTTTCGATTGCTCGAGCTTTAGC
>JASHRP010000495.1 GCA_030037375.1 Bryobacteraceae bacterium
TTCTGGCCGGCGGCATGTACGCGTCGAATTGGATCGCCGACTCCGCCGACAACCAGCTTTATGCCGATGAGGTGATTTTTCAGCGCCAGACGCGCTATCAGCGCATCGTGATCACGCGCTGGAAAGACGACCTGCGCCTGTTCCTCAACTCGCACTTGCAGTTCAGCTCGCGCGATGAGTATCGCTATCATGAGGCGCTGGTCCATCCCGGCCTGTCCGCAATCCCGTGGGCGAAGCGGGCGCTAGTGCTCGGCGGTGGCGACGGCTTGGCCGTCCGCGAGTTGCTCAAGTACCCCAATCTCGAGAGCATCACGCTGGTGGATCTCGATCCTGAGATGACCAAGCTGTTCACGGAGAATCCCATGCTTGAGCCGCTGAACGGAGGGGCGTTCAAGAATCCACGGGTTCATGTGATCAATGACGACGCGTTTCCGTGGCTCGATAAGAACGCTGGCGTATGGGATTTCATTGTGGTCGATTTTCCCGACCCGACCAGTTTCTCGCTAGGCAAGCTGTACACCACCGCGTTTTATCGACTCCTTAGGAAACACTTAAGCGCGAACGGTTTAGTCGTCGTCCAGAGCACTTCGCCGATGTTCTCGCGCCAGTCCTATTGGTGCATTGTCGAGACGCTGAAACAATCCGGATTTCACACCTGGCCGTATCACGTCTACGTCCCGAGCTTCGGCGAGTGGGGCTATACGCTCGCAGGCGATTCGTGGGAACTTCCGCAGCACCTGCCCGACGGTCTTCGCTTTCTCACCGTCGCCGGTGTGCCGGAGCTATTCAATTTTGCTCGCGACATGCAACCAGTGGCTGCGGAACCGAATCACTTAAACGATCAAATTCTCGTCCGCTATTACGAGAAGGAGTGGAAAGACATAGCCCGGTGAAGCTGTAACAGGTGGACGCCGGCTTGCTCCGGAGGTTCCATCATGCGCATCCGAACTCTCTCGATGATTCATCGCCGTTGGCGTGAGGCTCGGATGTTTGCTCGGGCGATGGCCTCCACGGATCACCCGATCCTGGCCCAAATCGTGCCGATACGGCGCTGTAATCTGAGTTGCACGTACTGTAACGAGTTCGACAAGCTCTCGCAGCCGGTTCCACTCCCGCTCATGCTGCGGCGGATCGATAAATTGGCCGAACTCGGCACGAGCATCATTACATTTAGCGGCGGTGAGCCGACACTCCATCCGGACCTCGACACGCTGATCCAGCGGGTGCGGTCGCACAAGGCTATTTGCACGCTGATCACGAACGGGTACTTCCTGACGCCGGACCGGATTCGGAGGCTGAACCGGGCCGGACTCGACTATCTTCAGATCAGCATTGATAACGTCACTCCTGATGAGGTTTCGAAGAAGAGCCTCAAGGTGCTGGATCGAAAGCTTCGATGGCTCGCGGAGCACGCTGAGTTCGATGTCACGATCAACTCCGTTCTGGGAAGCGAGATCCGCCGGCCCGAGGACGCCTTTGAGATCACGCAGCGGGCGCGCGGCTTGGGCTTGACGAGCACGGTCGGGGTGCTGCATGACGGGTCGGGCCAATTGCAGCCGCTCAGCCCCGAGCAGAAGAGCGTTTATGACCGGATTTTCGGGCTGGGAGGCGGGCTGTTCACGTTCGCTCATTTGGACGGGTTCCAGCGGAACCTGATCAAGGGCTCGCCGAACGATTGGCACTGTGGCGCGGGCGGACGGTTCCTCTATATCTGCGAGGACGGGCTGGTGCACTATTGCTCGCAGCAGCGGGGGCGGCCCGGCATTCCATTGGAGGATTACAGTCGGGAAGACGTGGTTCGGGAAGCCGCGGTCAAGAAGGGCTGTGCTCCGTTCTGCACCATCTCTTGCGTCCATCAGACGGCCATGCTGGATGCGTTTCGATCGAAGCCGCAGGAGACGTTGGCGGGGATCATTCAGCGCCGGCGCGAGCGGGACCCGGGTTGGCGGACACCGGCTTCCGTCGGTTTCCTCGAGTGGATGTTCTTGAGCGATCCAAGGCGGCGGGATTGGATTGGATCCATCGCCTTGCGGCTCCTCGACGCAACCCGGCCCACCGGGGCGATCCTGTCTAACTCTTCTAAATCAGTTACTTAGTTGGCTACCTCAACGACGTTCCTAAAATCTCCAAGCAATACTTGACAATAGAACACTAAGATCACATAATGAGTCTAGGCTAAATGAGGGCCGAAGATTCCTTGGAAGGGAAGGCAGAGGAAACATGAGCAAGATCATTGGGATTGACTTGGGGACCACCAATTCGGTCGTGGCGGTTATGGAGGGCGGGCAGCCCGTGGTCATACCCAACCAAGAGGGTGGACGCACCACGCCGTCAGTGGTGGGCTTTACGAAGGGCGGAGAGAGGCTGGTGGGGCAGGTGGCGAAGCGCCAAGCCGTCACTAACCCGGAAAACACGATTTACTCGATCAAACGCTTCATGGGACGGCGCTATGACGAAGTCTCGGAAGAGATGAAGCTGGTTCCGTATAAGGTCGCGGCCGGCGACAACAACGACGCGCGCGTGGATATCGGCGGCAAGAAGCAGTCTCCGCCGGAGATCTCCGCGATGGTGCTCGGCAAGCTGAAGGAAGCGGCCGAGGCCTACCTTGGCGAGAAGGTCACCAAAGCAGTTATCACCGTTCCGGCCTACTTCAACGACGCGCAGCGCCAGGCGACCAAAGACGCGGGCAAGATCGCGGGCCTGGAAGTGATGCGCATCATCAATGAGCCGACGGCCGCGGCGCTCGCCTACGGGCTGGACCGCAAGAAGAACGAGACCATCGCGGTCTACGACTTCGGCGGCGGCACGTTCGATATTTCGATTCTGGAAGTTGGCGATGGCGTGGTGGAGGTGAAATCGACCAACGGCGACACCCACCTGGGCGGCGACAACATTGACCAGCGGATCATCGATTGGTTGATTCAGGAGTTTAAGCGCGATCAGGGCGTGGATGTTTCGAAAGATCAGATGGCTCTGCAGCGTCTGAAGGAAGCCGCGGAGAAGGCCAAGATCGAGCTTTCGACCCTGTTCGAAACCGAGATCAACCTGCCGTTCTTGACCGCTGACGCGAGCGGCCCGAAGCACCTGGCGATCAAGCTAACCCGCGCGCGGTTTGAGCAGATGGTCGCGGACATTCTCGACCGGTCGGTCGAGCCTTGCAAGAAGGCGATGTCGGATGCGGGCGTGACTCCGCAAAACATCGATGAAGTAGTTCTGGTCGGCGGATCGACGCGTATCCCGAAGGTTCAGGAGATCGTCAAGAACCTGTTCGGCAAGGACCCGAACCGCAGCGTCAACCCGGACGAAGTGGTCGCGGTGGGCGCGGCTGTACAGGGCGGCGTCCTGGGCGGCGAAGTGAAAGACGTGCTGCTGCTCGACGTGACCCCGCTGTCGCTCGGTATCGAGACGTTGGGCGGCGTGTTCACCAAGTTGATCGATCGCAACACGACGATTCCGACCCGCAAGAGCGAAGTGTTCTCCACCGCAGCGGATTCGCAAACTTCGGTCGAGATCAAGGTGTACCAAGGCGAGCGCGCGATGGCTCGCGACAACCGGATGCTGGGCGTGTTCCAGTTGATCGGAATTCCGCCGGCTCCGCGCGGCATCCCGCAGGTTGAGGTGACGTTCGATATCGACGCCAACGGTATTCTGAACGTAACCGCGAAAGACAAGGCAACGAACAATGAGCAGAAGATCACCATCACCTCGTCTTCGGGCTTAAGCAAAGACGAAGTCGAGAAGATGGCCAAGGACGCCGAGGCCCACGGCGCTGAGGATAAGAAGCGCAAGGACGAAATCGACGCGCGCAACCGCGCCGACTCCATGGTCTATCAGGTCGAAAAGATGCTGAAGGACCATCGCGACAAGATCAGCGACGCGGACGCCAAGAACGTCGAAGACGCGCTGGCTTCGGCCCGCAAGGCGATGGAAGGCGGCGGGGTCGAGGAGATGAACAAAGCCATCGACAACCTCACTCAGGCCAGCCACAAGCTGGCCGAGGCGATGTATAAGAGCTCGAGCACGGGTGCGCAGGGCGGCGGCACCCCGCCTCCGCAGGATGGCGCAGGTGCCAGCGGCGATGGCGCGGGCGCGAAGAAGGACGACGTGGTCGACGCAGAGTTCGTAGATGTAGACGAAAAGAAAAAGTAAGAGGGCCTCGCGAGAGCGTGAGGACCGGTTATGGCTGAGCAAGACTACTATCAGACACTCGGGGTGGAACGGAACGCCAGCGCGGACGACATCCGCAAGGCGT
This sequence comes from Bryobacteraceae bacterium, assembly GCA_030037375.1. Taxonomy (GTDB): domain Bacteria; phylum Acidobacteriota; class Terriglobia; order Bryobacterales; family Bryobacteraceae; genus Palsa-187. The sequence continues at coordinate 4,253 of JASHRP010000495.1, forward strand.
ACCGGAAGCTTGCGCGCAAGCACCACCCCGATCTGAATCCGGGCGATAAAGCGGCCGAGGACCGGTTCAAGAAAGTCCAGGAAGCCTACGACATTCTGAACGATCCGAAGAAGAAGCAGATGTATGACCAGGTCGGCTTCTATTCGGAGAACGGAATGCCGGGCGGAGGGGCGGGACCGGGAGCGGGCGCTCAAGGTCCGCACATGGGCTTTGGAGGTTTCGATTTTTCGGATGTGTTCACCCGCGGAGGCGGAGGAGGCGCGCGCCCGAGCGGCCCTTCGGCAGGCGCTGGCGCGGGCGGCAACTTCTCCGACATCTTTCATCAATGGTTCGGCCGGCAGCACGCCGAGCCGGACATGGAGACGCCCCAAAAGGGATCGGATCTCGAATACGGGCTGAACATCGATTTCTGGCAGGCGATCAAGGGCACGCAGGTGCGGCTCAATATCGCGCGCCAGGAGACGTGTTCGGTTTGCGGAGGCACCGGATCGCGCAGCGGCGCGAATACCGTGTGCCCCGAATGTAACGGCAGCGGCACGGTAAATCAGGTCGCGGGCGCGATGCGCTTTAGCCTGTCCTGCCCGCGTTGCGAGGGGACTGGAAGGCTGAAGAACAAATG
>JASHRP010000496.1 GCA_030037375.1 Bryobacteraceae bacterium
GCAACTCCTCGTGAAAGAGAAGGCCCTGACCCGATCCCGTGATGCGCTGGCCGCGGAACGCAGGCGGATGCCGTGGATGGCCGTCGAGAAGGCGTACGAGTTCGACGGACCCAAGGGCAAGGTAAGCCTGTTCGACTTGTTCGAAGGCCGCCCTCAATTGATCCTCTACCGCGCCTTTTTCGAGCCCGGCGTTTTCGGCTGGCCCGAGCATGCCTGCCCTGGGTGCTCCCTCGGCGCCGATCAGGTCGGACACCTGGCGCATCTGAACGCCCGTGACACCACGCTCGCTTACGCCTCGCGAGCGCCGCAGAAGGATATCCAGCGCCTCAAGGGACAGACGGGTTGGAAGATGCCCTGGTACACCATCACGGACAGCTTCGACAAAGACTTCGGTGTCGATCAGTGGCACGGCCACAACGTCTTCTTTCAGGCTGACGGCAAAGTGTTCCGCACCTACTTCATCAACGGCCGCGGGGACGAGGCGCTGGGGACCGTTTGGAGCTATCTCGATATCACGCCGCTCGGCCGTCAGGAGACTTGGGAGGACTCGCCGGAAGGGTATCCACAAACCCCGCCTTACCGCTGGTGGAAGTGGCACGACAAATACGGGGTCGAGACCGCGCCCAGTGCGAAGTGGATCGATATGATCACCGACCCGGAAGGAGCCGCAGCCCGAAGGCGCGAGGAAGAGGCGAAAGGATGTGGCTGCTCATGACCAGTGAACCCGCAGCCCCGCCGGTAGTCGATCGGAGCGCATTCCAGGCGGAGCTGGATGCGCTTCGGGCTCGGGAGAAGGCACACACGCACGAGGGTGACGCCATTGCTGCCGCTCGCCGTCGCCTCCCCATGGTGAAGATGGACCCCGACATCAAGCTGACCGGTGCACACGGCCCGGTAACGCTTCTCGACGCGTTCGAGGGCCGTCAACAGCTCATCGCCTACTAATTCATGTGGAACACAGGCCATCCTGCGCCGGAGCAGTGCGAAGGCTGCACCTGGGTTACCACGCAGGTCGCCGAGCTATCCTACCTGCATTCTCGGGACGTCACCTTCGCGGTGTTTTGCCAGGGTCCGTACGAAGAGAGCGCACGGTATCGGGACTTCATGGGTTGGAAAACGCCTTGGTACTCTGCTGTCGGCTCGCTCGAAACGCTTCTGGTTGGACGACGGGTGGGTCGAATGCAGATCATCTGCTACTTGCGCCAGGGGTCCAAAGTCTTCGAGACTTACTGGACGACGGCGCGTGGCGTGGAGGTGATGGATAACAGCTATCACCTGCTCGACCTGACCGTGTATGGACGCCAGGAGACGTGGGAAGACTCGCCGGCTGGGTGGCCGCAACAGTGCACGTACACGCGAACCAGCACCGGCTCGCCTACCTGGCAACCGGCATGGCCGGGCGGCCGCCCCATCGCCCAGTGGCCTCGCCTCGAAGCCGGGCCTCCGACGACCTCAGAGCAATTCCGCGCCAAGAAAGCTGACCAGCGTCCGCGCCTCACGTATCTTTCTTCCATTGCGCCTGGTAAATAGAGAATCAAGGAGAACAGACAAAATGAGAACGAAAGACTACACGAGTTCTTTTACAGTGAACCAGTCCCCTGAAGAAGTTTTCGACGCGATCAACAACGTCCGCGGCTGGTGGTCGGAAGAGATCGAAGGCGACACGGACCGGCTCGGTGCTGAGTTCCGGTTTCATCACAAAGATCTTCACCGCAGCATGCAGAAAATCCCTAAACTCGTGCCCGGCAAGAAAGTTGTTTGGCATGTCGTCGACGGCCAGATCGACTTCGTCAAAGACAAGACGGAGTGGGATGGCACCGACATTGTCTTCGATATCACCAGAAAGGGCGACAAGACGGAGTTGCGCTTTACGCACGTTGGCCTGGTGCCTACGATCGAGTGTTACGGCGGCTGTTCCGGTGCGTGGGACTTCTATGTCAACGAGAGCCTGCAAAGCCTGATCGCGACTGGAAAGGGCGATCCCGCGCGGAAGGAATAGGGAGGTGCAGAGATAGGGGAGAAGGGAATTCAGCCGCTCGATTCGTGCAAGGGCAAGTGGATTTATGGAAGACACCGGAAAGTTCGAAGCTAGATACCTCGCATTTCTCGAAACCATCAGCCCCCTTCGGCCGCGGCTCCACCGATACTGCGCCCGGATGACCGGCTCGATTACGGATGGCGAAGACGTGGTGCAGGATGCGCTTTTTCGGGCTTACCGCAGTCTCGATACCTGGGACGACCGCCGTCCTCTGGCCCCCTGGATCTTTCGCATTGCGCACAACCACTGCATCGATTTCCTGCGGAGCCGCGGCGTGCGATTCGAGGCAGAAACAGCCGCCGCGGAACCGGATTTCGTCGAGCCCGCTGATCCCTTAGGGCCGGCAATTGGTCCTGCGATCGAACATCTGGTACAGAACCTCCCTCCAAAGGAACGCGCGTGTGTACTGCTGAAGGATGTTTTCGAATACTCGCTGGACGAAATCGCGGAGCTCGTCGATTCGACGGTCGGCGGCGTCAAAGCGGCCCTGAATCGCGGCAGGTCGAAGCTGGAGTCGTTGCAGGGCCGGCCCGCACCGCCGCGCGCCTCAACGCCCGAAAGTAAGCAGATTCTTCGGCTTTACGTCGAACGATTCAACAGCCGCGACTGGGATGGGCTGCGCGAACTGATCAGCGCTGACGCTAGGCTGCTGGTCGCAGATCGCTACTCGGGGAGCTTCGCCGCTGGCGGATATCTTGGCGTCTATTCACGTATGAAGCAGACATGGCGATTGACACTGGGCGAGGTGGATGGCGAGCCATCGATCATTCTGCTCAACGACCGTAATGGCGAGTGGGAAATCGAAGGAATCGTGCGGCTGGATATCGGACCGGACGGTCGAGTTGAGCGAATCTCCGATTACCAGCACTGCCCGTGGATTCTGACTGCCGGGTCCATTCTGGTACGGGAATCGAGGGAGTGAGTAGCCGGGTTCACCATTTCGAGCGGTTCGGTATTCGTCATAAAGACTCCAGCGTGGGCCTATAGCGTCACTGACGCCTGCTATCCTTTTCTATTTCTATGCGGTTTCACTCGACGCTGACCTCCCGCATTGGTTTCGCAGCATTTCGGGCTTCGTGGTCGATCCATTCCAATCGACGAGGCGCGAAATTCAGTTCTCGTTTCGCTTTCGTATTCGCGGCGCCACGTAGCCGGGTTGCGTAGTAGACGGCATCAGCGCCAGCGTTGCGAACGGCTTCTTCCTCGCTGACAACGGAAGGCTCTTGCGCTCCCACCCACCGCGCAAACGCCGGCAGCCAAATGGATAGCGCCAGAGGGTCATCATCAACAATGTTGTAGACGCCAGGGGCGCAATTCAGGGCCGAGACCGTGGCTGACGCCGCGTCCTCCACATGTACGTAGGACCATACGCCTTGCCCCGAACCCACGATCGGATAGTTTCGCTGGCGGACCCGATTTGCTATGTCGCCGTCCTTCGTGTTCCAAGTTCCGGGTCCGTAGAAGAACCCGTAGCGCAGAGCCACGCCTTCAAGACCCGCAGCACCGAGAACACGCTCTTCAATCCGCGCGTACGTCCGAACGCTCGCGGAAACGCTAGGCGAAGCATTGAACGCCAGGGGATCCGCTTCCGTCGCAAGGCCCGGACCGCTCGCGTAAAAGAACCCGGTGGATTGCAGGATATATCGCCGGGCGCCCGCCGCTTTCGCTGCGTTTTGCACATTGAGCCCGCCCTCGATCCTTAATTTATGATCCCGGCTCGCAGCCTCCCGGATTGCTTCGGGCGTGTAGTGCTCTGGCAGGGATGTGAGCTCTTCGATTACGACTTCGGGCCGTTCTTTCCTGGCAGCAGCTTCCACTCTCCGCGCGTCTAATGCGTCGGCCACAACCCCTGCAGCGCCGAGTGCCCGGAGTTTTTCGAGGCCGCCTTGAGATG
>JASHRP010000497.1 GCA_030037375.1 Bryobacteraceae bacterium
CCGCTTCTCTCGGGCATGCGCACGGCGTTGACATACGATAGTAAATCGTAGTATCGTTCTCCCATGGCATGCCGGCTTGCAGTGCTTGGGTTCATTGCAGTCTGCATAAGCTTCGCTCAGCAGCCCGCTGTCATCCGCACCGGCACTCGCCTTGTGCAGGTCGAAGTCGTGGTCCGCGATAAAGACGGCCCGGTAACCGGTCTCAAAAAGGAAGATTTCACCCTCCTCGACCAAGGCGTGAAACAGGAGATCGCGTTGTTCACCGTTAGCGGCGGGGCCTCGCCCGGCGATCCCGCAAAAATGCCGCCAGCCGGCGCCGTCTCCAACCGCACGGACCCATCCGGCAAGCCCGTCGCCGGCGCCACCGTTCTCTTGCTCGATCAGCTCAACACCTTCTTCGAAAAGCAAGGCTACGCCCGCAGCGAGCTCCTGAAGTACTTGGAATCGGCTCCGGAGGACAGCCGCGTCGCGATCTATCTCCTCGGAAAAGAGCTAAGCGTGCTGCGTGATTTCACCGATCCCGCCGCCGCGATTGAAGGTGTCAAGAAATGGACTCCCAGCCAGCTCTTCGTCATGCTCAGGAACCCGGACGACATGTACGCGGACGACCGCGCGATCGACGATGGCGATAACCCCGTGTACGTCGAAATTCGCAAGAACATCACCACCGATGCCATCGCCAAAATCGCCGAGCAATTATCGCGCATGCCCGGCCGCAAGAATCTGGTGTGGATCTCCGATCGACCCGGCGTCGCCGGCGTCCAATTCCTGATGCAGGCGAACATTCATCTCTACCCCGTGCTCGCCCGAGCCGTGGGACCCTCCGGTGTCGCCGGGTGGCTCACCGACAATCGTGCAGCCGGTGCCCGCGGCCCGATGGCGCCCATAGGACCCGGAAACGAAATGGACCGCGAGAAAGCCAACGCCGCTCTCGCCGCCGCGAACGGAGGCGTAGCTTTTTCGGATAGCAAGGACATCTCCGCTGCGGTAAAAACGGCCATCGAAGACACCGACGATGGCTACGTCCTCGGCTTCTACCCGAAGGAAGAAAAACTGGACAATAAATCCCACACCCTCGCGGTGACGATCGGCAAAAGCGGAGCCGCGCGCGGCAAGACTCTCGAACTCCGCTATCGCCCCGGCTATTTCGCCGCCAAACCTCAGCCTCCGTCTCCGCAAACTGCCATTCGCCCGATCGAGCCCGCCCGTCCCGCGCCTCCAAAGCTAACGTTGAACGAGTTGCTCAAGAACCCCCTCGACATCAGCCAAATCGAGGTCGCCGCCGAGCCCACGCCCGATCCGGCGCGCCCCGGCTACTTACAAGTCAAAGTCAAAATCGATCCCCGCGATCTCGCCCTTCAGCATGAGAACTCCGCGCGATCCGGCTTCGTCGATGTTTCGATCTTCGTGCCGGAATCCGGAAAGCTCGTCACCCGAACCCTCAAAGTCGACATCCCCGACAGCGATTACGACGACTTTCTCGAAAACGGAATTCAAACAGTCGAATCGATCGACACCGCCGGAATCCCCGCGACGCTCCGCGTCGTTGTGCAAGATCAGGTCACCGGAGCCGCGGGATCCATCACCGTTCCCATTGGCAAGCGATAGATTATGCCGCGCACACTCTCCTTCGCCCTGATCGTACTCGCCATTCCTCTATTCGCCGAGAAGGGCCCCAGCCCCGCCGAGCAATCGGCGGTGATCAAGGCCGTCCGCGACTACGCGCTCAGCTACACCAAGAGCTTGCCCAACTACACCTGCACCTTGACCACGCGAGGCGTCGCCGCCCCGCCCAACGCCGGCAACACGCGTACGCCGGTGCTTACCAAGACCGAAGAGCAGCTCAGCTTCTTCAACGGCAAGGAGCTTCGAAAGATGCTGCGAATCAATGGCCAGCCCGCCTCGGACGCGGACGCCGGCCAATTGCGGGAGAACACCAGCGGCGAGTTTGCAGCGCTTCTGGACGCAATCTTCGAGCCCTCAACCGGAGCCGATCTCGTCTGGGCCCATACCGCGACCCTGAACAAAATCAAGGTTGATGTGATCGCATTCAAAATCCCGCAGGCCCACGGCTACGGTCTAAACAGCACGAAAGGCAGCATTCGAGTGCCCTTCGAAGGATTCGCCTATGCCGATGCCCAAACCCACGCCGTGATGCGGATCCAGTTGAAATGCGTAATGATTCCCCCCGACTTCGAAATGCAGGAATTCGATCTCACTCTCGACTACAAGGCCGCGCACGTCGCCGGACACGAAGCCATCCTGCCGAACCATTTCGTGCTGCATTACCGCGACTTCGCCGACGATAGCATCCACACCGACGACGGCCAGTACGCCGCCTATCACGAGTTCAGCTCCAGCGCGTCAATCGACTTCGAAGCCGCGAAGCCATAGGGACATGAAGTGACCTGGCCGAGACTTCCCCGCGCGGCAACCGTCGCTCTTGCGCTCGCCGCGGCCACTGCCGCGATTGCTCAAGCCGTCATCAGCACCAAGGCGGGTCTCGTCTATTTTGTTCTCGGCCAGGTTTTCGTGGATGGCAGCGGGCGGCTGGCGCCTGGTTCCGAAAATCTTCAGCTCAGCGTCGGCGAGGTCCTGTTTACCGAAGAAGGCCGCGCGGAGGTGCTGCTTAATCCCGGCGCCGTCCTGCGCCTCGCTGACGCGACCCGCATCCGCATGGATAGCGTCGCGCTAACGGATACCCGCGTCTCGATTGACGCTGGCTCAGCCCTGTTAACCATAACTCGCCCGCTCAAATTCGATCGGGTGGAAATCTCGGTCGGCGGCGCAACGATCCACCCAACCAGCGCCGGCATGTATCGGTTTGACGCACAGCGCCCCAACGCACGGCTTCCGCGCCTGCGAGTCTTCGCCGGTCAAGCCGAAGCACGGTCCGAAACTCGCGCCAGCAGCATCATCGTCAAACGCGGGCAATCCGTATCGCTTCAGGATTTTCAGCTCGCGAAGTTTGACCGAACCAACAAGGACCCCTTCGAACGGTGGGCCGAATACCGAAGCACTCCGCCCCCGCCGTCCATGCTTCTTCCCATGCAGTGTTGGTCCAACCCGGAGAAAATATCCGATCTGAAAATTTGGATGGACCTGTGCCTCACGCCCGGCTCCCGCAGCCCGAATCCAGCCCAGAAATAGTCCTCCGAGCGGTCGGAGGATCTATCGCCAACCGAGAGCAGGGGCGACAGTCGTCAGAATCGCCTCCAGGACATGAGCATTGTAAGCAACGCCCAATTGGTTTGGGACCGTCAGCAGCAGCGTATCTGCCGCCTCGATCGCCTCGTCCTTTCTAAGCTCTTCGATCAAAACATCCGGTTCCGCTGCATAGCCGCGCCCGAAAATGGCGCGCGTGTTTTCGTCCAGGTAACCGATCTGGTCCCGTTCCTTACCTCCCCGTCCGAAATACGCCCGATCCCGATCGTCGATTAAAGCAAAGATACTGCGGCTCACGGAAACGCGCGGCCTGCGGGCGTGGCCGGCCTCTTTCCAGGCTGCGTGAAAGGCCCGAATCTGCGAGGCTTGCTGGATGTGGAACGGCTCGCCGGTCTCGTCGAATTTGAGCGTCGAAGACTGCATATTCATTCCGAGCTTGGCGGCCCAAGCGGCGGTCGCGTTCGTGGCCGCTCCCCACCAGATACGGTCACGCAGCCCTTCGGAATGCGGCTCGAGGCGCAACAGCCCTGGCGGATTGGGAAACATCGGCTGCGGGTGCGGCTTCGCGAAGCCATGGCCGTCCAGGAGCGCGAGAAATGTTTGCGCGTTCCGCCGCGCCATGGCTGCATCATCCTCGCCCTCGGCCGGGATGTGGCCAAAATAACGCCACCCGTCGATTACCTGCTCGGGAGAACCGCGGCTGATTCCCAACTGCAGGCGCCCGCCCGCGATGACATCCGCCGCGCCGGCATCCTCCGCCATGTAGTGAGGATTCTCATACCGCATGTCGATCACCGCCGTGCCGATTTCAATGCTTCGCGTCTTCGCGCCGATCGCCGCAAGCAGCGGGAATGGCGACGCCAGTTGCCGCGCGAAGTGGTGAACGCGAAAGTACGCTCCATCTAGTCCCAGGCGCTCGGCCTCCACCGCGAGGTCGATGGATTGCAAAAGCGCGTCAGACGCCGTTTGCGTTCGTGACTGCGGATTGGGTGTCCAGTGGCCGAATGAGAGAAAACCAATTTTCTTCATGAAAGATAAGTCTACGGCACGCGGTGCCGAACACGGCGCCTCGGGCCCTCCGGCCCTCCTCATCGCGGGTTACAGCTTGGAGCGCGGCGGCAAAAGAAGTCGTATGATATTGGAGCACCCCCGTATCGATCTCCAATGCGTGATAAGAAAAAGAAAGCTGGGTGGGCCTGAAGGTGCAGATGAAATCCAATAACAGCAGTTCCATGATCTCAGCGGCTGTGGTGGCGCTGGTTGCCGGAACGACCATGCTTCTGGCGCAGTGGCCGAAACATCCCACCGATGGGCCAAGAACAGAGGACGGCAAACTCGACATGAAGGGGCCCACGCCCAGGACGGCGGACGGACATCCCGATTTTTCGGGTCTGTGGCAGCCGGCGCGCATGAATTTCGGCAGAGGCGGAGGCAGGGGCAAAGGCACGGCAGGAGGAGCCAAAGGCGGGGAAGCAGCAGCCAAGGGCACCGAAGCCCCCGCGCCCCCGCCCCGCCCTCCGCTTGTGCCCGGCCAACCGCCGCTCGCGCAGTTCAACGATGTCGGTCAAGGATTTCCGAACGGTCTCCCTTTCACGGAGTGGGGCCGCAAGACCCGCGACGATCGCAAGGCAAACAACAGCAAGGATAACCCCGACGCCAACTGCCGGCCGCTCGGTTTGATGCAGCTCCACACGCATCCCTATGAGAAGAAGATTGTGCAAGGCAAGGATGCGATGGTAATCATGTACAACGCCAACAACGACGTACGCCAGATCCTTTTGAACAACCAGCCCTTGCCGGAAGTGGGCCCGGATCTTGCGCCTTGGTACTACGGCTACTCGGTCGGCAAGTGGGAAGGCGACACCTTGGTCGTTACCACGGTTGGATTCCGTGACGACGTCTGGCTGGATGTGAATGGGAGTCCGCTGACCAGCACCGGGAAACTGGTGGAACGCTTCACGCGCCCCAACTTCGGATCGCTCCAAATCGACGTCACCATCTCGGATCCGAAAGCCTACACGGAGCCGTTTACTGTCCGCGTGAATCAGCAGATCATGGCCGACACCGAACTCTTCGAGTCGGTTTGCGAGGACCGCGACGCGAGGCACTACGTGGGCGACGCGGATCGCAAACAGAAAGCAGCGGCGCAGAAATAGCCGCCGGCTTTTTTCCACTGGGTTCCCGGAGGCGCTGTTACCGGGAAGTTCTGGAGGCGCTATGAACAGAATAGTCGTCGCTGCGTTTTTTCTCACGTCCACGATTTTGGCGGGTCAAGGCGTGTTGGGCGTGGGAAACTTTATCCACGTCGTCGCGAATCTGGACAAATCGATTGAGTTTTATCACGACGCGCTTGGCTTGGAGATGACCGGCGCTCCGGGGCCGCGCGCGTTTTCGGCGAATGCCGTGGTTTCGAGCTTGTACGACGCTCCGGGCGCGCAGAGCCGCGTGGCTAGTTTCAAGATTCCGGGTTCGAACATGGCCGTGGAAATCGTGGAGTTCCAGGGTTTGAATGCGGCGCCGGTGAAGCCTCGGTCTTTCGATCCGGGGGCAATCCACTTGACCTTGCCGGTGCAGGATCTGGAGGCGACGGAGACCCGGTTGCATCGGATCAAGGGGCTGGAGTGGATCAGCGCGGGCATGGGCCAGGTGACGGTGTGCGATCCGGACGGGATTTTCGTGAATCTTGTGCAGCCCCGAAAGGGACCTGTTCCCCCCGTAGGGACTCCAGAGGTGCGCCTATCGGTCACTGTGGAGGACGTCAAAAAGACGGCTCTGTTTTATGGGAACGCCCTCAGCTTTACAGGCACTGCCTCACCGACCGGGGCGAGTCTACGGGTTCCAGGCGACGGATTTCCGGTGTCGTTTGCGAATCCGATGTATGTTGACCGGAAGCCGGTACACTCATCGATTCACGATCCTGGGTCCGGCGTGCTGCGGCTTCGCGTCGACGACTTCGACGGGGTGTTGAAGGCTCTGAAGGACGCGGGAGCGACTGTTGTATCGGCGGACGGACAGCCGGTGAATTTGGGGCGTAACCGAGCGGTGATCCTGCGCGACTTGAACAATTTCTTCGTGCAGATCCTGGAGTCGGTTCCTCCGGCCGCTAAAGGTCCCGCGCCGAAATAGCGGCTCGATCGGGCGTGCAAACCCGGGTCCCGAAGTGGGACCTGCGTTCCATTCTGATTGAGTCCTTTCGCCCAGAAACTCGCAGCCTTCGCCACAACTGCAAGATTCTTCGGACCGCGCCGATCGGTCGGTGAATTGCCTCACAATCTATGAACGATTATGTGGCGAAGCGTACTGGAAATCTGGATTGCATGGCTCATTGTGGCGCTCACGGCCGGCGTCGTCCTGTTTATCGGCGGCGCTTGGATGACCGGCCGTCTCCGGGAGCGCATGATCCATCGAATCACCCTCTGGGCCCGCATCGGCTTGAGCATTACCTTCCTCTATGGCGGAATCGTCAAGCTGACCAATCCCTGGACCACCCTCGGCGGATCCATCGTCGAATTCCAAGTCGGAATTTCCGCGGATTCGCCGTGGCTGCATCCCTTGTCGGTGGCGATTCCCTGGATTGAGGTTGTGCTGGCGGTTCTGCTGCTGTTTCCCCTGCGCTGGGTGGTGCTCTCTACCGGTGCGATTCTGATGGGTTTTCTCGGCCTCGGCATCGCGGCCGCATGGCGTCAGATGCAAGTCGCGTGCGGGTGCTGGGGCGGAACGATGCTGGTTGGACCGCTCTGGTTCGGTGAGCACGGCGGAATGTTCCTGATGGCTCTCGCCGCCGACAGCGCCCTTGCCCGCCGGCTCCTTGTACCGGCAATCGACCGATCACGACGAAGGACCGCTGACATGCTTCCCTTATCTCCAGTTCAGCGTGGACCCCACGTCTGAGGGCGTGCCCGGAACAAGCTCGGATGACGGACGCCTTAGGACGCGAACGCGGGCCTGCTCGAAGGGACCCTCTACTTCAACGTAAGTCCCCGGCGTAGCGGCGTTCACCGCGTCGACCACCCTATCGACGCACCGCCGCAGCGTAGGCCAGTGCTGGTTCCCGAGCGCCACGAACGCAATCCTCCGACCTCGACCCCGACATGCCTTTGGGAGCATGCCGTAACGGAGCCAGCGTGCCGTTACCGAACAGGATGAGCATCGAGCCGCGCGGCTGATTCTTGGATAGCAGGCGCGTCCGGACTCCGCGCCGCAAATTCGAGCACCGCCAAACCTGCTCCCGCGTCACACGAAACCAATCCATGACCTCGTCGATGGTGGCTCCGTCCTGCAAGTTGTCAAACACAACCGATACAGGAGTGCGGGTATCTTTGAAGACCCACGCGCCGCTGCGCTTGCCCGGGACACCCTCCACGGCGAGACACTGCGACAAATCTGGAGCTGCCATCTGCGCTGCCGGTCTCTTTTAAGGATACGCTCTCTGTATGGCCTTATTGACGGCAACCAAACACGGTGATGCAGCTAATCAACTCCTTGCCTTCTATGAGGACAGGGTGACGGAGCTTGAAGGCGGCGGCCAGTATTTCATGGCGGCAATTGCGCTGGGCCTCGCGTTGGAGACCGCACTTCTTACCTACATGCTCGTTGAATTTGGCGAAGATAATGGCGGCGAACTGGAGATTCCTGACTCGGTCAACATGGCTGAGCTCATAGAGGCGGCCAACCACATCGAGGTGCTCAATGCGCCGATAGACATCCCGCCCCATGCTACCGACACAAATTCTCGACCGAAACACGTGGCGAAAGAGGTGGTAGATCACGTCCGGAAATTTCGAAATTTGATCCACCCCGCCCGGGCCCTCAAGGAAGGGTACGACCCGCGAAGTTTTACAAAAGAACAACTGACCGATCTTAAAGAGAAATACCGCTCTGTTACACACAGCCTCCTATACTATCTGTAGGCGCGTCGCGACCGGGAAGTTAGCCGCCTAGCCCCCCTCACCCCCAAAAGTAGTAGCATTATTAGCAGCTTATCGAGCGCCAAAGGCCCTTTTCATGTTCATCACCAAAAAACATCTTCCCCGCCGCACGTTCTTGCGAGGCATGGGAGCCACCGTCGCCCTCCCGCTGCTCGATTGCATGATCCCCGCGCGCACCGCCCTTGCGCAGACCGCCGCGAACCCCGCGCCGCACCTCGGCTTCATCTACTTTCCGCACGGCGCAATCATGAAGCAGTGGACCCCCGCCACCGTCGGCGGCGACTTCCAGATCTCGCCCATCCTCAAGCCGCTCGAAGCCTTCAAGAAGCACCTCACCGTCGTCAGCAATCTCGAAAATAAGTGGGCCACCGGACCCGTCCACGCCCTCGCGCCCGGCACCTGGCTGAGTTGCGTTCGCCCGCGCGCCACTCAAGATCCCTGGGGCGGCCCGACCATCGATCAAATCGCAGCCGCGCACATAGGCCAGGACACTCCTCTGCCCTCGATTGAAATCGCCGTCGAAGGCCGCGGCGGTGGCGGCACCTGCGACCGCGACTTCGGCTGCAGCTACTCCGGCACTATCTCCTTCCGCACGCCCAACACGCCCCTGCCCATGGAAACCGAGCCTCGCAAGCTCTTCCAGCGCCTCTTCGGCCAGGGCGACACCGCGGAAGAACGCGCCCGCCTCACCAAGCAATATTCGAGCGTGCTCGATCTCGTCACCGAAGAAGCCTCGGACTTGCAGCGCAGCCTCGGCGCGTCCGACCGCGCCATGCTCAGCGACTATCTCGATACCGTCCGCGAAATTGAGCGCCGCGTGCAGAAGATGGAAGCGCACGATCTTTCCCACGTCGACGTTCCCGCCGCTCCCGCCGGCACGCCCGCGCAGTTTGAGCAGCACGTGAATCTCATGTTCGATCTGACCGCTCTCGCCTATCAGGCCAACATGACGCGCATCTTCAGCATGATGATAGCGGCCGAGGTCAGCGGCCTGACCTATAACCAGATCGGCGTCCCGGACGCCTTCCATCCCCTCTCGCACCACAACAATGAGCAGGCCAAGATGGACAAGCTGGTCAAGATCCAGACCTATCACACTGACATCCTGTCCAAGTTCCTCGCCAAGCTCGACAAGATGCCCGATGGCGATGGCACCATGCTCGATCACTCGCTCATCATGTACGGCAGCAACATGAGCAATTCGAACGCGCACGATCACTATCCTCTCCCCACCGCGCTGGTCGGCGGTTGGAAGAAGGTCAAGGGCGATCAGCACCTGCAAATGCCGGAGCGCACTCCGCTCGCCAACATGCTGCTCACCGTGCTCGATCGCGCCGGCGTCCCCATGGATAAAATCGGCGACTCCACCGGCACCGTCAAGGAGGTTTAACGAATGCGCAATCTTCTGAGCTTCCTCGTCATCGGCGCGGCTCTCGCCTACGCCGCGGATCTCGCCACCACCCCGACTCTTCTCGACGCCGCCAAGCACGGCGACCGAGCCGCCGCCTACAAGCTCATCGATCAGCACGCCGACGTGAACGCCGCCGAAGCTGACGGTACCACGCCGCTCCACTGGGCCGCGCACAACGGCGACGCCGAGCTCGCCGAGCGCCTCCTCAAAGCCGGAGCCAAGCCCAACGCCAAGAACTCCTTCGGCGCGACGCCCATGTCCGAAGCCGCCTATAACGGCAATGCCGCGGTCATCGAAAAACTCCTGAATGCCGGAGCCGACGCCGATTCGCCCGGCCCCGACGGCCAAACTGCTCTAATGCTGGTCGCGCGCACCACCAACGTCGCTGCCGCGAAACTCCTGCTTGAGCATGGCGCGCACGTCAACGCCAAGGAATCGCAGAAGCAGCAGACCGCTTTGATGTGGGCCGCCGCCGAGAGGCAAGCCCCGATGGTTAAAGAGTTAATCGCTCACGGAGCCGACGTGAACGCGCGTTCGGAAGTCAATGATTTCGTCGTCCAGGTCAGCTCTGAGCCTCGCGCTGGATACCGTTCCTACGGCGGCCTCACTCCGCTCATCTTCGCTGCTCGCGAGGGCTGCGTCGATTGCGTCAAGGCATTGAAGGAAGGCGGCGCGAATCTCAACATGTCGGACCCCGAGGGCGTCACTCCGCTGATGGTCGCCCTGTGGAACGCGCACTTCGATACCGCTTCGTATCTCATCAAAGCCGGTGCGATGGTCAACAAAATTGATTGGTGGGGCCGCACCGCTGTCTGGCTCGCCGTCGATTACAACACTCTTCCGCACGGCGGCCGCTCCGACGCTCCTTCCGTCGATGAAACCAGCGCGCTTCAAGTGATCGATCAGCTTCTCGAAGCCGGAGCCAATCCGAACATCCAGCTCAAGATTCTGCCTCCATTCCGCAGCGTCGGTTCCGACCGGGGCGTCGATAGCATGATCACCACCGGAGCGTCCCCGCTCCTCCGAGCCGCCAAGGGCATGGATGCGCCCGCCATCGCTCTGCTCTTGAAGCACGGCGCGCTCCCGAATCTTCCCAACAACACCGGCATCACTCCGGCCATGGCCGCTGCCGGACTCGGCTCCGTCGATGCCGATACACGTGGATGGTTCAACACGCCTGATGTGCAGCAGCGCTCCATCGCGTCTCTTGATTTACTTCTCAATGCCGGTGGCGAGATCAACGCCAAAGGCGGACGCTCGCAACAGACCCCGCTCCACGGAGCCGCATTCTGGGGCTGGAACGATGTCTGCAAATTCCTGATCGATCATGGAGCCGACATCAACGCCACCGACGCCAAAGGCATGACCGTCGTCGATTCCGCCATGGGCCGAGCCGGCGGCAACAGCCGCGGCGGCCAGCGCATCGACGTCCATGAAGACACCGCGGCATTTCTCGTGAAACTCGGCGCTCCCGCAGGCAAGGGAATCACTACCGCAATCATTCAAAAGTGACGCGCTTCGCGCTCCTCTGCATCATCGCGTTGAGTCTTCGAGCCCAGGAGTTCGATGCAGTCTCCATCCGTCCGCCCAACCCTGTTCCCAGTCAATGCAAGGGCGGCCCCGGCACCGACTCTCCGGTTCGCTTCACCTGCCAGAACTTTTCACTGGCGTACCTGGTGATGATGGCCTACAATCTCCGGGCATACCAATTCCAAGGCCCCGATTGGATGCGGTCCACACGATTCGACCTGCAAGCCACCATCCCGCCCGGCTCGACGGTCGAGCAGTTCCGCTCCATGCTCCAACACACGTTGGCCGCCCGTTTCAAGCTGGCCGTTCACACCGGCAAGAAGGAAATGGATGGCTACAATCTCGTGGTCTCCAAACCCAACCCGGACCTCAAGCGTTCTGAAACTCAGACACCGCTTGCCGGCTTACCTCTCTGGCGAGCACCATTTGCCGGCCCTCCCGTCCCAGCTCGGGCGCAAATCAACGGCATTCGAATGCCCATGGAGGGCCTTGCCACGCTGGTTTCTGACCGCATCGGCCGTCCAGTGGCGGATGCCACCGCGCTCCAGGGCTTCTACGATTTCACGTTGAACTACACTGACAGCCCCGCCGGCGCCGGAGGTCTCTCCGCCACCGATGACTCCAGCGTCGATATCGAAACCGCCCTCAAAGACCAGCTCGGCCTCGCCCTCGTGAAGAAAAAAGTCCAGGTCGACATCGTCATCGTCGATCGTTCCGAAAAATCCCCGACCGATAACTGACCGCGTTTCCCGCAACTTCGCGTTTCAACTCCACACGCGAATTCACGCCTTCGGCTATCTTGTTCGCAGAGAGGCCGACGCCCCAATTC
>JASHRP010000498.1 GCA_030037375.1 Bryobacteraceae bacterium
AGTGAAGTCATCGGTGAAACCTCCACCGATCACGACATCAAGAATCGCCTCGTCCAAGAAAGCCGTACTTGGCCGGAGCCTGGCGGCGCGCCAGCCGATTTAACATATTGCTGTTTTTCGACATTTCGAAAAACAGCGTTCTTGCGGCAAGAACGCGCATAATTTTACGTAAGATATCTTATGCGACTATCTGGCCGTCATGTCCTATCCAGGAATGTTCGATCTATGCGAGCACGGTCGTAGTCGAGAATCCACGGGTTGAAATCTTCGTAGAACCGCAGGAGCGTGCTCTTTTTTGCCGCGACAAGATCAAGCCCGCGGTCATCGTACATGTAAAAGACAACGTCAGTACGCGGGTTGATCAAGTAAACTCTGCTACTGATAGCCGGTCTTCGAGCGTGGTCGGCGTTGGCGATAGCCTCAAAAATCAGTCCGTAGTGAAAGGTTCGTGCTTGCTGCTCGACCCAGGTCAACGTGCAGGGCCCGACTTCGGGCTCTTCCTCATCTAGTGCTTCCTGTTGCCCCTGCGGTGCTTTCAAGCCGAGGGCGTTGCCTTGGGAGAAAGTGAACAGCGAAAGCACATTGATAAGCCAGGGGTGTCGGTTCGCCTCGGGCCAGTCCTGCGCGACGACGATGCACGGGTCTGCAGCGCCAAAGGTCGCTTCAAATAGGGCCGTCGCACGCTCAACGACGTGATCCGCTTCCTCGGGGGCGGTTGCGCGCCCCCCTAGATCGAATCGAATCCCTATGGGCCAACGGTAGAAAAGTGGCGGGTTCAGTACAAGGCCTGGAAAGGTGTCGCCCAAGTACTGAGCTAAGTCGCGAGGCATCGGAGGCGAGCTTTGAGATTACACCATTCGATGAATTTACGATGGAGCCTCGGCGCGCCTGCCGCGCAGCGGCTTAGTTGTGTGCTGGGCATGCTCAGCAGTTTGGAGGTGAAAGTCCTCCGCCCAACCTGATGGAGGTGAAGGGCTAGTGATAATGCAAGGGCTATCGCCGCGAGGCGGGGTCTGAAGGAAGCATGGATCAAAAGTGCGAGTCGATGGACAAGAACCGGATACAAGGCGTTAGCGTCGGACGAGTGGGCAACTTACCGCGAAGTCCATATCCATCAAAGATGCGAAGCGTAGATCCGGCGGCTGTGCACGGAAGACGGTTGAGCTTACCCCAGGAGATCTGCTCCGCGTCGCTTCGGCGACTGAGGTTGTCGAAAGGCAGCCTGACCGCGGAGCAGAAGTCAGCAGAGGGCATAGTAGGTCATGTCGTCGGTAAGGCTAGTGAGGCACTCCGAATGCCGAGAGGCGGAGACAACGGATAGGCTGAGCTGGAAACGATGACTGAAGGCCCGAACGAGAGGAGTGGCAAATAGGACATGAATCCCAGGAGCGACAGGCGACAGAATATCCAGGGCAAACTGGACTTCTCTTCGACGCCAGCGGGTGAAACCCAAGAAGCGGGAAGGGAAGAGATCGAATCGCGCCCGACGAGGAATGAAACCGAAAGCCCAGCTAGCACGAATCGATGGATGGAGGAAGTATGTGAGCGAGAAAACCTGAAGGAAGCATTGCGGCGGGTGAAAGCTAATAAAGGTAGTGCGGGCATCGATGGGATAACCACCGATGGAATCACCGGCTATCTGAAGCAGCACTGGCCAGCCATCCGGGAACAACTGTTGAACGGAACTTACGAACCGAAGCCGGTGAGGCGGGTGGAAATCCCGAAACCGGACGGAGGGGTGCGAAAGCTTGGCATCCCGACGGTGTTGGATCGAATCATCCAGCAGGCGGTGATGCAGGTTCTACAACGACAATGGGACCGGACGTTTTCCGATCGTAGCTACGGGTTCCGGCCGGGACGGTCGGCCCATCAAGCAGTGGCACAGGCGCAGCAGTATATCGCCGAAGGCCATGGCTGGTGCGTTGATCTCGATCTGGAGAAGTTCTTCGATCGAGTCAATCACGACAAATTGATGGGGCAGATCGCCAAACGGGTCGCGGACAAACGGCTGTTGAAACTCATCCGAGCATTCCTGAATGCTGGGGTGATGGAGAACGGGCTGGTGGGTCCGAGCGTGGAAGGGACTCCGCAAGGGGGACCACTTTCGCCACTGCTCAGCAATCTCGTGCTCGACGAACTCGACCGGGAGTTGGAGCACCGGGGCCATCGTTTCGTTCGTTACGCGGACGACTGCAATATCTACGTTCGGAGCGAACGGGCGGGGCAACGGGTGATGGAGAGCGTAACGCAATTCATCACGCAAAAGCTCAAGCTCAAGGTGAATGAGGCGAAGAGTGCGGTGGCGCGACCGCAGGAGCGGAAGTTTCTCGGGTTCAGCTTTACCGCCGGTCCACAGGTCAAGCGTGTCATAGCGCCGAAGGCCCTGGATCGGTTCTAGCGGAGAATCCGGGAAATCACGCGAAGAGCGAAGAGCGTTAGCATGGCGACGACGATGGCGGAGCTGGCCCCGTATATGAGGGGCTGGCGCAACTATTTCGGATTCTGCGACACGCCTGAAGTGCTGATCGGTCTAACCCGCTGGGTCCGATTGCGACTCAGGGCGGCTCTGTGGCGGCAGTGGAAAACACCGCGCCGTCGCCGGGCAGCGTTGCTGGAACTGGGGGTGCATCCGCGACCGGCCCGCAATACGGCTGGCAGTGGGCGCGGCCCTTGGTACCTCGCACGGGCCAAGGCCCTTGCTTTCGGTCTTTCCAATGCCTATTTCAGATCGCTCGGGCTTCCGTCATTGTTTGAGGAGTGTTAGCGTAACCTACTCGAACCGCCGTGTACGGACCCGTACGCACGGTGGTGTGGCAGGGGTCGGCGGGCGACCGCCGCCCCTATGCCGATCAAACGCGGTTCCAAGAGGTTTCCGGATTAGGATCTACTGGATCGCCATCGTAACGGTGTTGGAAACCGATCCATCGGCGGTCTGAACGACCACAGGCACCTTGGCGCCGGAAGGGGCGGCGACGGGCACCTGCACATTCAGTTGATCCACTCCGACAAGGCCGGGCGCCAATCCGGAAAACTCAACCGTTGCCGGTGTCCCGCCAATGGTCACCGTGGGTGCGGATATCGTGAATGACAGCGGACTACTGAGTGCCGGCGCGCCGTTGGCGGGCTGGTTGGTAACCGGGCCAAGCCCGGTGCAGAAAATGCTGACGTACTCGGCAGGTGCAGCCGGTTGCGAGCCGGAGAAGGAATCAGCGGGCGCGGCGATGGTCGAACTGTTTGCGATTACGATGGCTCCTTGACCGGTCCCCTGCCCATTCATCGTGAAGATGCCGGGGGAGAACTGCGTTACGTCGATTGCCCAGGGCGAAGGAAAAGATTGAGCCGGGGTTACCAGAGTGAAGAGGCCCGACGACGCTCCAGGAACGAGGTCCCACGGAACCTGGAAATTAATCTGGGTTGGCGTAACCGCGAGCAGCGGAGCACGGTCGCCAATGAGGAGTATCACGCCGTCGAGCGTGGTCGGCAATGGAAGATTGGTGGCTTGGGCCGGCTGGAAAGGCTGGGCAAGCATGTAAGCGGAAGCGAGACTGCCTGGGGACACGCCGTGGTGCGCTCCGGAGGCCGCATTCACGACTCCTCCCAAGAGAACCGGGAATTGAAGCTGGGCGTTGTTGAGCAGCATCTCCGCCACGGTTGACGCGCTCGACGCGGTAGCCGATGAGGGAGGAGCAGCGAGCAAGGCGAGGTCGGGCTTTCCGTCACCATTGAAATCGCTGACGTTCAGGGGCGTTTCTGCGAGCGGCGCATAAGCGCCAAGCGAGAAGCCGCTTACTGAAATCGGGGTTCGAAAGGTTCCATCGCCGTAGTTCTGGAGTATGGTGAGGCCCGCCACAGCTTGTCCCGGACTGGTTGGCCCGCTTCCTAAGGCGAGATCCGGCGCGCCGTCCAAATCGAAATCCGCCACTACCGCGCTTTGAAAGACGCCGGCTCCCCCCAGGGCATAGAAGTCACCTACGCGGAAGGTACCATCGCCGTTACCGAATAGAACTACGACAGTGGGAACGCTGAGCGCCGAAACATAGAGGACATCCGGATTGCCGTCGCCGTTGACGTCGGCAATCGCGGATCCGAGGTTGGAGTTGAAACCAAGACCTTCGGCCGGATCGCTCCAGGGCGCATTCTGGAACGAGCCGTCAACATTGTTAAGAAACACAGCAGAAGTGGTGACGATATCCGCCTTACCGTCCAAATTGACGTCCGCTATTCCGAGGATCGCGCCCGGAATCGCCGGAGAGAGAGTTGTAGTCGAAGGCGTCAAAGCCACCTCCGTGTACTTCCCATTGCCATCGTTGAAAAGGATGGCAGAGGGGCTGAAGATGTATTCGCCTGCGTCTGGGCCTCCGGGCGCGATGAGTATGTCTGGCTTGCCGTCACCGTTGAAGTCGGCGACGGCGTTAAACCATCCGCCCAGGCTGATCAGTTCAGTCTGGCCCGCGGCGAATGTTCCGTCGCCATTGCCCAGAGCGACTGACGAAAGGTTCAGCCCGGTTGAGGAAAGAACCAGATCCAGCTTTCCATCGCCGTTGTAATCGATCAGTCCCTGAATTATTCCGGCTTGCGGGCAGATGGTCGACACAGGCGCGGAGAATGTTCCATCGCCATTGCCCAAATAGATATCGATTCCGATCCCGGAAGGAGTGATCTCTCCGATCACAAGGTCCGGTTTGCCGTCGCCGTTGAAATCTCCCACGAAAAGTGCAGACGCCTGCGGCACCGGGATCACTGTTTGCGCGAGAGCAGGCTTCGATGAAGAGACGAGCGCAATCACCGCGCACGCAAGGCCGCAATTCAGCACGGTCTTTGGCACTGTATTAGAGACGCGCGCCGGATTGTGAGCGTTGCCGGCCGTTCGAGCCGCTAGCGACGTGTGGTCACTTGTTCTGTAGCCGGCCGAGATATTGAAAGGCGGTTGAGCTGTTTCCGTTCATGGTCGTGACGGTGAACCGCTGGTGTTCTAAAACATTGAAACCTTGGGTCAGCGTCCGAATCCATTCCTCGCTGTGATGACGGACGACGACACCTTCGGGGAGCCGGAATACGCCGAAGGCGCCGAACTCCTTCACGCACTGCTGGTATCGTTCGAGGTTTCGGGTGTCGTCATTTAGAAGCAAATCGCTGATATAGACCAGCCCTCCCGGCCGCAGGACGCGGCGAATCTCCCCCATTAATGCGAGCTGGTCCGAATCGCCAGGCATGCTGGTCAAGAGCGTGAAGGCAACCACGGCGTCGAAGCGCTGGTTCTGAAACGGAAGCGATCGGCTATCGGCTTGCACCAGACGAGGCACCAGTTCCGGATTGGTGACGGCGCATCGAGCGAGCATGCCTGCGGAGAAGTCCGTTCCAACTGTGCCGAGATACCCAGCGTCGACCAGGCTTCTCAGGATTCGTCCGTAGCCGCAGCCGCAATCAAGGATGTCGATGCTCGTCAAATGAGCACGCAACCAGTCGGTCCGCAGTTGGTGTTGGAAGCGTTTTCTAGCGGCGGCGCGATCCCAGAATGCTTTGGCGTCGTCGAAGCGCATGTACCAATCTAAGCGCGGGGCATCATTTCAACTTTTTTGCCGCATCTACGTATCGCTTCGCCGCCGGGTTAGACCCATTCCAGCTCGGGGCGACAGCAGACGAGGCCACGTTGAGCAGAGCCAAAGCGACCATGCGATCCACCTTGGCCATGTTGTCGTAATCGATTTTGGGCCACTCGTCGCCGGCGCCATGGTAATCCGGGAAGTTATAGGCGACTGAGAGAGTGTGTGCCGGCACTCCCGCGTCTGCCAGGGATTGATTGTCGCTGCGGGCGAAATAGGGATCGCTGTTTTTTTCGTCCTTTACCACTTTGACACCCGTAAGTTTCCCTGCTTCCACGAAAAACCCGGTGAGATTGGAAAAGTCGAACCCGGTGACATTGGCGGTTCCCACGCGCGGGCCTTGGGTGTCGTCGGTCCGGCCCACCTGTTCGAGATTCATATCGGCGATGGTTTGGGAGAATGGCTCCAAGGGGTGCCTTCCGTAATATCGCGACCCAAAGAGGCCCAGTTCCTCGCCGAAAAACGTGACGAATAAAATGCTTCGCTTTGGGCGAGGATTGAGAGCCGCCAAGGCTTGGGCGACCTCGATTACCGAGACAGTGCCGCTGCCATCGTCGTTTGCGCCGTTGAAGATCCGGTCGGCGCCTGTGCCGCGGATGCCGAGATGATCGTAATGCGCCGTTAGCATCACGTAGGTGTCGCGCAAGACTGGGCCTGACCCGCGAAGAATTCCCGCGACGTTGCGAACCTTCGCAGGCCGTTCGATTGCCGGACCGACGTGCAGCGTCACCCGAGCATCCTTGGCGTCCTTTAAAAAGCCGACGAGCTCTGGAGCGGCGATAGTGTTCAACGACGGTTGCCGCGGCGGGGTCTCGGGGTCGAATGTGACGGCTCGGAGGCTTTGAACGGCCGATAAGACCAGGGCGGCATTGGACGGAAAGTTTGGCCGCGGGCCGGTTCCAGCCCAAACGATTACTTTACCGCCCGCTCGATCCTCGGCGCTGGGATTTTCAGCGAGAATGATCGGAACGTTCTCGAGATGCATCGCCATTGGAGTCAAGATGGAAACTTCCGGCGCAGGGATGCGGATGGTTTTGCCGTCCACCTGAACCGTCATTTCGAATCCGTCAGAATTCTGTTCGCGTGTGATCAGCGTGGCGGTTTGGAAATATTGATCGTCACCCGCCGGTTCGAGACCAACGCGGCGAAATTCGGACGCGATATATTCGGCCGCGAGGTCGAGGCCCCGCGAGGGAGTTGCGCGGCCTTCAAGCAGGTCAGAGGCAAGAAAAGAGAGACGCCCGCGGAGTGAATCGGCCGAAATGTGGTCGACCACGGTCTGCCCTTCCTGGGATATGGTCGGGTCAGCGGCAAATGCAACAACCGTTAAAAGCAGCGCCAGAACACGCATGCTCCATTATTCACGTTTTTTCCTTAATTAGTGCGCCACTCGCGACCGGGGCGCGCGTTCCGGGTACTGCTAATGTTGGTTTTGTGGCAGGATGATAGCCGAGGTGCTGAATGAAGGGGATGCTCGCGGCGGCTCCTTATGTTCTGTTGCTGTGCGCGCCGGCTGCCGCGGACGCGCGGTCTAGACTGGCCTTCGAAGTCGTCTCGATCAAGCTTGCGCCGTTTACTCCGGGAAACTTGGATCCGGTCGGCTATCGAATCGATGGCGGCCGCGTTCAAATCCTCGGTTATCCTCTGGCCGCGATCATGATGAGGGCGTTTCGAGTTTCGCCGCGTCAAGTCGACATGCGGAATTTCGCGGGAGACGAGTACTACGACATAGAGGCCACACTTCCTGCGGGAGCTAGCGCTGAGCAGGTTCCGGAAATGCTTCAGACCATGCTCTCGGAGCGGTTCGAGCTCGCTTACCATCGTGAGATCCGAGAATCGAAGACGGCTGTGCTCACGGTCGGGAAGAGTGGCATGAAGCTCCCGCGCCAGCCGGATGATACGAAGGTTTCCAATACCGCAAGCGTCCTTGCCGATGGCACTCTGCGAAGGACCCTCACCGGCAACGTAGCCTCGCTGTCTCGCGTTATGAGCGGAGGCGCTACGAATGGGGCGCTCCGGATAGTGGATCAAACGGGACTGGACGGGATCTACACCTGGGTTCTCGATGTCCTTCAGCCGCCCTCCGGCACGTCCTATCAGGATGCGCTGCAAGAGGCGTTTAAGGCCATGATCGAGACTGCCGGCTTGAAGATGGAGACTCGCAAGGCTGCCACGGAAACGATTGTGGTTGACCATCTGGAACGGAAACCGACTGAGAACTAAATTGCGCTTGGTTCGGGCACTTTGGATACTCGCGGCGGCGGCGTGTTGTCTCGCGTGCGTGAATCTCGCTGTCCTGTTGGTTACGCCTCAGTACGATGTGCACGTCGGGCCCGTGCACTTGGTGGCGCATCAGCTCTTCAAGCCTCTTCTCATTGTCGGGTTCGCGTTCTGGGTCGCGACGTTTTTGCGGGGATTTATGCAAAGGGCTGCGGCGGACTCGGATGGGGTGACGACAGCGCATTGGACTCCGGTGGCGGTGATTGCGGCCTATATCGGCGTCAGCGTTTACTCGGCGGGAGTAAACCTGATCGATGCGGATTGGGTTGAGAGCGGTACGACCGCGGGGCTCCGGGGTATCGCGGGCATTGTGCACCTGTTCGCCGGACCGCGACTTGATGGATTCTACCGGCCGCTGCCGTTCCTCTCTTTGTGGTTCGATTACCGAGCGTTCGGGGCGACGTTGTGGCCGTACCACTTGGTGAACATCGGGCTGCATGCAATTAATTCCGTGCTGGCGTACAAGGTGATGCACGAGTTCGGATACGCGGCGGATATCGCTTTCTGGGCTGCGGCGCTGTTTCTGCTGGCCGCGGCGAACTTTGAGCCGGTGATGTGGCCAGCGGCTCGGTTTGATTTGTTCGCGACGGCGTTTATCCTGCTGACGCTGATTTGGTTCTTGAAGGGAGATTTGCGGCTGGCGGCGGGGGCGTACGTGCTCGGGCTGTGGAGCAAGGAGAGCGCGTACTGCGTTCCGCTGCTGCTGGCAGTGGTGGCGATTTATCGAAGAATGCCCCGCAAGAAGGTTGTGCGGGCGGGGGTGGTGTTCGGAGCCATCACGGTTGCGATGCTCGGGGTTCGATTTGCGATTTATGGGAACTTCGGAGGGTATCCGGCGACGATCGCCGGTGGCGAGTCGCCGCACTTTACGTTCGGGATCAAGACGATCACAAGCATCCTGACGCGAGTGATTCCGATGCCGCTGATGGGGCTGAATTTGAGCATGGGAATCTCCGGATGGATGGCGGGATTTGTCGCGTTGCATCTGGCGGCAATCGTGTGGGCGGCGATTGGCGGGGCTTGGATCGAGAAGCGCGAGCGGCTGCTGATCGCGATGGCACTGTTGAGCGCCGTGCCGATGGCGAACCTGATCGGATGGGTGGGCGAATCGATGAAGCATTCGCGCTATTTGTACCTGCCGGGCTTGTGGATGATTATGGCGGGGGCGGCGGTGATTTCCCGAGTGCGGTTCGGGAACGTGGCGCTGGCGATGCTGGTAGCGGCGAACGTGGCGGGGTCGGCGCATAACCTGGGGGTGTACCGAAGACTGGTGGGCGAGGCGCACACGATGGCTCGGCAGATCGTGCAGGATGCGGCGGAGCGGCATGCCACAGCGGTGGATCTCACGGGGGTAGAGCCGGAGCCTTATGGCGTGGTGCTGTTCCGCAGGGAGATCGCAGACCTGGCGCGCGCGGAGCGTCCGGAGATCTGTGTCGAGTTTGAGGAGCGATCGTGCGGGGCAGCGGAGCCGGTCTTGAAGTACCAATGGCCGCAACATTAGTGCATGTGCTATTCTTGTAGCTGAATTTTAAAAAAACGGTTAAGAATAGACGAGGAGTATCGATTCCCGCATGGCACTGGCGAGCGAAGCAAAAAAAGGCACCATAGCGAAGTTCCGGATCCATAAGACGGATACCGGCTCGCCTGAAGTGCAGGTCGCGATCCTAAGCCAGCGAATCAATGAGCTGACGGCGCATTTCAAGACACACGCCAAGGACCATCATTCCCGCAGAGGTTTGCTGCAGATGGTGGCGAGGCGGCGTCGGCTGCTCGATTATCTGCGCAGCCGCAGTCCGGAGCGCTATAAGACGCTGATCCAGAGCTTGGGTATCCGGCGTTAGCGGGAGTCTCCCCCCGATTTTCCGAAGTCTCCTCTTAATCAAAGCAGGCCTAGCCGGGCCTAAGGTTCCGGCCGCCTAGATTAAAAGGATTTGAAACATGCTCAGTTCGGTTGAAGTGGATCTCGGCGGCGGCCGGGTCGTCACTCTGGAGACCGGGAAGATGGCCAAGCAGGCCAACGGAGCCGTTGTGGTCCGTTCCGGCGATTCGGTGGTCCTCGTGACCGCATGTACCGCGCCCGAGCCAAAGCCCGGCGCCAATTTTTTCCCTTTGACGGTAGATTACCGTGAATACACATATTCGGCGGGGCGTTTTCCCGGCGGATTCATTAAGCGAGAAGGACGGCCAACGGAGAAGGAGATCCTGACTAGCCGTTTGATTGACCGTCCGATAAGGCCGCTGTTCCCGGAAGGGTATTCGCACGAGACGCAAGTGATCGGTATGGTTTTGTCGGCCGATCCGGAGCGCGACCCCTCGACGCTGGCGATTATCGGAGCGGGAGCGTCGCTGGCGATCTCGGATATTCCGTTTGGCCACGTGCTGGCCGCGGTGCGCGTGGGTATGGTGGACGGGAAGTTCATCGCGAATCCGACTTACGAGGAGACCAAGACCGCGAAGATCAACATCGTGGTGGCGGGGACGGAAGAAGGGATCGTGATGGTGGAGTCCGGCTCCCAGCAGGCGACCGAAGCCGAGGTGCTGGCTGCGATCGAGTTCGGACACGATTGCTGCAGGAAGCTGGCCAGGGCGATTCGCGAGCTGGTTGCCAAGGTCGGCAAGAAGAAGGCGGAGTTCGAGGCACCGGCGATCAACGAAGCGCTTTACGCTCAGATCAAGAAGGACGCGGCGGCCGAGCTGAAGGACGCGATGAACACGCAGAAGTACGAGAAGCTGGAAAGCTACGCTCGGATCGATGCGTGCAAGCACAAGATCGTGGACGCGCTGGCGGAAGAGCAGCAACCGGAAGCGAAGAAGCTGTTCGACATGCTCAAGGAGCGGATCTTCCGCGACGAGATGCTGAAGGAGCGGCGGCGTCCGGATGGGCGCGCGTTCGACGAGATCCGCAAGATCGATATTGAAGTAGGCGTGCTGCCAAGGACGCACGGATCGTCGCTGTTTACACGCGGCGAGACGCAGGCGCTGGTGACGGCGACGCTTGGGACGAAGGACGATGAGCAGCGGATTGAGCTGCTGGACCCTTCGGAGACCTCGAAGCGGTTCATGCTGCATTACAACTTCCCGCCGTTCAGCGTGGGCGAAGTCGGGTTCATGCGCGGCGCGGGAAGGCGCGAGATCGGGCACGGAGCGCTGGCGGAGCGGGCATTGTCGGCGGTGGTGCCGGATGAAAAGTCATTCCCATACACGATGCGCGTGGTCAGCGACATCATGGAATCGAACGGATCGAGCTCGATTGCGTCGGTGTGCGGCGCGACCTTGTCGTTGATGGACGCGGGCGTTCCTATTGCGGCTCCCGTGGCGGGTATCGCGATGGGCCTGGTGAAGGAAGGCGACGCGTATGCAGTGCTGACGGACATCGCGGGCGCTGAGGATCATTACGGCGACATGGACTTCAAGGTCGCGGGGACGAAGGACGGGATCACGGCACTGCAAATGGACATCAAAGTGCCGAACGTCACGCACTCGATTTTGAAAGAGGCGCTGGAGCAGGCCCGGCGGGCGCGGTTATTCCTGCTGGACAAGATGGTGGCGGTGATTGCGACGCCGCGCGAGAAGCTGTCGCAGTACGCTCCGCGCATCTTCACGATACAGATTCCGACGGACAAAATTCGTGAGTTGATCGGGCCGGGCGGCAAGGTGATCCGCGGGATCGTGGAGGCGACGGGCTGCAAGATCGACGTCGAGGACGATGGCAGCGTGAAGATTTTCTCGGCCGATGGAACGGCGGCGGATCGCTGCATCCAGATGGTTACCGATATCTGCGCCGTGGCTGAGGTCGGCAAGACGTACCTGGGCAAGGTGGTGCGCATCGTCGATTTCGGCGCGTTCGTTGAGATTTTCCCGGGAACGGACGGGTTGCTGCACATCTCTGAGATTTCGGAGAGCCGCATCAAGCAGGTCCGCGATGAGCTGAACGAGGGCGACCAGATACTCGTGAAGGTGCTGGCGCTCGAGGGGAATAAGATCAAGCTCAGCCGGAAGGCGATTCTGAAGGAACAGCGCGAGAAGCTAAAGAAGGAAGAAGCGGCGAAGGGGTAAGGCGGCCTGTCTCCGCTCTTCGGCGCGATAATAGGGCCGTGCACATCCCGACCCGTTACATTGACTACACCGAAGTTGCAAACGCGGTAGATGAAGTAATCAAGACGCTTGGTCCCGAGGTTGTGCGGGTGCGGTACAACATCGGGGAAGATTGGACCGGCGACCCGGCGCTGTACTTTCGAGTGGTGCTGGCGGACTCCGCAGTGGATTTGCGGGATCTCGAAAGTGTCGGCCGAGTCACGGAGCGGATCAGGCGAGCATTCTGGGACCAAGTTCATCCTCTCGAAAATTGGGGCCTCTTTCCGCATTTCAACTTCCGGACAAATTCGGAGCAGGAGCACCTTAACGATCCGAAGTGGGCCTAGTCGATGGCTTACCACGACGAGTTGCTCCAGTTGGCCTTGGGCCTGGCGGAGAAAGCCGAAGCTACGCAGGCTGAACTACGGCGCGCGGTGTCAACGGCCTACTATGCTGTCTTCCACCTT
>JASHRP010000499.1 GCA_030037375.1 Bryobacteraceae bacterium
CCGCCGGTACCGCTCGACGTGTGCGAAGCGCTGCTCGAAGAATTTCAGGAACAGCTCAATGGCGCTCTGCAACTCGGTCATGGCGGCCCGGAGTATGCACGCCGCGTGCTTACGCAAGCCTTCGGACCGGAGGGGAGTAAAAAGCACATCGAGCGGCTGCCGCAACCCGCGGGACAGACGTCTCCGTTCCAGCAGCACCTCCAACGGATCGAACCGGAAGCGCTGGCCCGCTTCGTGAAGACCGAGCATCCTCAAACCGTGGCCCTGATTCTATCGCGTTTGAGCGCCGCGCAATCGGCCTCGGTGTTGTCATTGATGGACCCGGAACTGCGCAAAGACGTTGCGGTCCGCGTCGCGCATCTGGAGCGAATCTCGAACACGGTGGTGACGAAGCTCGCCGGAGTGGTGGGGATGAAGCTGAAGCCGCTGAGCGAAATCCGCCGCGAAACCTCCGACGGCGCGCGGGCGATCGCGGCGATCTGCAATCAAATGGACCCGACGCTCTGCGATGAGCTGCTGCAGCAGATCGGCGAAGGCGACTCCGATCTGGCAGAGCAAATCCGGCAGAAGATGTTCGTATTCGAGGACCTGCTGGGCGTCGACGCCAACGGAGTCCGCGAACTGCTATCCCGCGCCGACCGCCGCCAGCTCATGATCGCGCTCAAGGGTGCGAGCGAGGAACTGCGCGCGCACCTGCTCAAGGGCTTGTCACAGCGCGGCGCCGCGATGCTACTCGAGGACATGGAAGGCTTGGGAGCGATCAAGGTCCGCGACGTGGAAGAAGCGCAGCAGCAGGTGATCGCGGTGGTACGGCTGCTGGAAAGCGAAGGCGTGATCAGCCGGAACCGCGGAGAAGGCAAGAGTGAGCAGTACCTCTAAGATTCTGGTTCCGGAGGAGCACGCCTCCGTCACACCGATCTGGTGGCGCGACAGCCGGCAGGCTCCGGTGAAGGAAATTCGCGAAGAACCGGCTCAGGAGCAGCCGGAAGAGCCGCCCGCTCCAAAATTCGTTCACAGCGCGCAGTTCGACGAAAGCGAGCGTGAACGGATCGAGAGGGAGGCGTATCAGCGCGGGTTCGCCGAAGGTAAAAATCTGGGCAAGGAACAAGCCTCGGCCGAACTGCAGCCGGTTCTGGAACGCCTGAGCCGGTGCCTGGCGGAAGTCGCGGCGTTGCGTCCGCGGATGCGCAGGGAAGCGGAGAAGGATCTGGTGACGCTTGCCATCGCCATCGCTCGGCGCGTTCTGCACCGCGAGCTGACGCTCGACCCGCAATCGATAGAAGTTTTGATCAAGGTCGCGCTGGACCGGCTGGAGTCGCGCGAATTGTGCACGGTTCGCATTCACCCGGATCAGGAAGCGACCATTCGCAAACTGCTGGAGCGGTTTTCGAGCGCGCACAAGATCGAAATCATCACCGACAAAGCTTTGCAAGCGGGCGATGTCCTGCTCGAAACCGAGCACGGCTCGATCGACGCCTCTGTCGATGCACAGCTCAACGAAATCGAACGCGGCTTTGCCGACCGGCTCAGGAGATGATCATGGAAGCAGAAGCCGTATCGCTCGCGCCTTATCTCGAACAGCTCGATCAAACCGAGCTCCTGCCGTGGTGCGGGGAAATCACCGCGACCGTCGGCCTGCTGGTTGAATCGATCGGGCCGGCCGTCGCTATCGGCGATTTTTGTGAAGTGCTAACGGGAGAAGGACGTAGAATCCGGACTCAAGTCGTCGGATTCCGTAATGGACGCGTGCTGGCGATGCCGCTGGATGAGCCGGACGGCTTGACGCTCGGCGCGAAGGTGATCGCCCGCGTACAGGATGCGCGGCTCCCGGTGGCGCCCTCATTGTTGGGCCGAGTGCTCGACGGCTTCGGAAACCCCATGGACGGGCTGCCGCCGATCGAAGCGGAGGAAACCTACCCGCTCTACGCGCCGCCTCCGAATCCTCTCAAGCGCCGGCACATCACGGATCGGCTGGTGACCGGCATCCGTGCCATCGACAGCTTGCTGACGTGCGGGAAGGGGCAGCGCATCGGGCTGTTTGGCGGAAGCGGCGTCGGCAAAAGCACTTTGCTCGGCGCGATGTCCCGAAAGAATTCGGCGCAGATCAGCGTGGTCGCGCTGATCGGCGAGCGGAACCGCGAAGTCAAAGACTTTCTTGAACACGAATTAGGCCCTGAGGGCATGAAACGGTCGTTGGTGGTTGTTGCCACTTCGGACCGGCCCGCGCCCTTGCGCATCCGCGCGGCGTTCGTGGCGCTGGCGGCCGCGGAATATTTTCGCGACCAGGGCGCGGACGTGCTTCTGGTGATGGATTCGGTGACTCGTTTCGCCATGGCGCAACGCGAGATCGGCCTGGCCGCCGGAGAACCGCCGAGCCAAAAAGGCTACACGCCCTCAGTATTCACCCTGCTTCCGAAAATCTTCGAACGCGCGGGCAATTTCGAGCGAGGATCGATCACTGGATTTTTCACCGTGTTGGTCGAGGGTGACGACTTCAACGAGCCGATCTGCGACGCCGCCCGGGGCATCCTGGACGGCCACCTGATTCTTTCGCGGGAGCTTGCGTCAGCCGGCCATTATCCGGCCATCGACGTTCTCGCTTCGGTGAGCCGGCTCGCAAATAAAGTGGTCACCAAGGAAGAAACGCAAGCCGCGCAGCGAATTCGGGAAGCTCTCGCACTGTATCAGCAGTCCGCCGATTTGATCCAGCTCGGCGCGCATGTTCAGGGCACGAATCAGAAATTAGATCAAAGCATCCGCTTGCGCCCGCAGATCCTGGAGTTCCTCCGTCAGGACGCGGACGCACATTCGGGCATGGATGAAACCCGGGCCGGGCTCTTCACGCTAGCGAAGCAGTTATGAAGGCGTTCAAGTTTCCGCTTGAAAAAGTCCTCGGGTGGCGGCATCTTCAGATGCGCGCGGAAGAGGAAAAGCTTGCGCTGCTTCAGCGGTATCTGGAGAACCTGAATCAGAGATCCAGCGCATTAGCGGCGGCGGAAATGAATTCGAGGTTCGGTCTGTTGAAGATGGCCTCACTGCAAGGGTCGGACTTGCACGCGCTGGCTCCGTTCCAAGCGCGGGTCAAGAGGGAACGCGACGCGCTGAGCGCGGAAACAACGCAATGCGAGAAGCGGATCGTAATGCAGCGGGTGCGATTGCTGAAGGCGCGGAAGGATTTTCGCGTTCTCGAAAAACTGCGGGAGCGCCGCTTGGAAGCATGGCGCTACGAGAGCAATCGGGAGCTTGAGAACGCTGCCGCGGAAGCGCATATCGCCAAACTGCTGCGAGGCGAGTCATGAACATCTTTCTCCTCACCGAAACCGCGAGCGGGTGCTACAAATGGCGCGGAGCCATACCCGCGAAATACCTGCAGCGGCGCGGGCATAAGGTCCAGATTTTCGATTCCAAGGCGCCCGCGGAAGCCCCGGATGTGATGGTCTTCTACCGCGCTCACTTTCAAGAAGGCATCAAGATCGCGGAATGGTGCAGGCGGAACGGAATCCGCGTGGTCTTCGATACTGACGACGCGCTCGACCTGGTTCCTCCGGAGAACTTGAATTACAAAGTGGTCCAACAGCGCTTGGCTCTCTACGACCATCTCTTGCGCGGCGCGGACATGGTTACTACCACTACCGAGACTCTCGCGGCGCATCTTCGCAAGTTCAATCCGCATGTAGCCGTGGTGCCCAACAGCGTGGATCCCGAGGAGTGGGAAACTCCTCCGGAAAGACACAACCAAAATCACCAGATCAGGCTCGGTTGGACGGGCAGCCCGACGCACTTCGCGGACCTTGGCGTCGCGCTCGATGCCATCCGGGAGCTTCAAAGGAAACGCGATTTCCTGCTGGTGCTCCAAGGGATCTGCGCGGAGCCGTCGCTGGAGGAGCTGATGCAGGTACTGCTCATCCGCCATGGCAGGCAGTTCTTTGAGAAACCGCTCGGGCGAACCATCAAGCGTTTCATGGACAAGCTCTCGGGCATCCGCTATGAATTTCATCCCAACGTCCCGGTCACGGAGCACGCCCGGAAGGTCTGCGCGCTTTCGCTTGATATCGGAATCGCTCCTCTGACCGACAATCCCTTCAATCGCCACAAGAGTTGCATCAAGTTTTACGAATATGCGATGTCCGGGGCGGTTACGGTGGCGTCGCACGTTTTGCCGTACTCAGAAGAAGTGTCCCTCACCGCCAAAAACAATCGCGACGCCTGGAAACAGAAGCTGGAATCGGTTCTGGATGGCGACCGCGCCGCGATGTGGCGGGACCAGCGGGACTGGGTGCTACAGCATCGGAATATCGAAACTGCGGTCGAGCTGTGGGAGCGGGTTTTGGGAGGGGAGAACTTCGGCAAAACTAATGAATCGCCGGCATGCGAGGAAGTCCACGCATGAGCACGGAGCAGTCCGCCGTCGCGGAGCCGCCGCGGCGTCTCGAGTCGCCCCAATCGCAGTTCGCAAGCAGCGACCTCTTCGAAGAATCAACGGCTGAGCATAAACCGGAGATTCCGCGAATCCGTATCGATACTTGGATGGTCGGCGGAATCGCGCTTACCTTCGCGGCGCTGGCCGCCGGTATCGCGGCGACCGGCGTCCCGATCTCTTATTTCCTTCAACCCTCCGGCGTGCTGATCGTGATCGGCGGAACGCTCGGAGCGACCGTGGTTACGACGCCAAAGCGCGCGCTGCTGCGCTCCGCGCGAAGAGTCCTGGGGCTGTGGCGAGAGCGCGGCAACAGCCGGGAGGAGCTAGTTGAAGAGGTAATGTCCTACATCCGCGTCGCGCGGAGCAAGGGCGTGCTGGCGCTCGAGCCGATGATCCGCGAAACCCACGACGATTTCCTTCGAACCTCATTCAACCTCGCGCTAGATGTGCAGAAGGCCGAATTGCAGGCCGCAATCGAGACCAAAATTCGCCTGCGCGAGCGCGAAGGCGAATCGGATGCGAGGACGCTCGAAACCGCGGGTGGATTCGCGCCGACGATAGGGGTCTTGGGAACCGTGGTCGGATTGATCGATGTGCTGCGCAGGTTCTCGGATATTGGCTCTGTTGCCAGCGGTGTCGGCATGGCCTTCGCCTCGACGCTTTACGGAATCGGTCTCGCGAACCTGCTCCTGCTGCCGCTGGCTCATCGAATTCGAGCGGCTGTCGCCGACGCGTTCGAAAGAGAGGAGCTGAT
>JASHRP010000500.1 GCA_030037375.1 Bryobacteraceae bacterium
CCGCGGCGCCGGCGTCATCGGCTGATTCCAAACAGTCGGCCGCTTCTAAAAAAGAAATGAGCGCCGCCTTGCATACTCTTCCTTTGCGGTTTGAGCAGGATGCAAAAGGGCATTGGAGCGCGCGTGGAGCCGGCTATGCGCTCGTCTTCCAAGATTCCTCGATCGATTTCCGCGTGCCCGACGGAGGCGCGAGGCTGGTCTTCGAGGGCGCGAAATCCGGCGCGAAATGGGAGCCAACGGAAAAGGCGCTTGCTCCGACTTACTATTTCCGAGGTTCGATGTTCCGCTCCGCGGACGCGTTCGGGAGACTCCGGCGCGCGAGTTTGTATCCCGGAATCGACGTTGTGTATTACGGCAAGGGCGGGGAACTCGAGTACGACTTCACGCTCGCGCCCGGCTCCGATGCTTCGCGCATTCGTATGCGCTTCAGCGGCGCGGGCGAGGCCGCTATCGACAACAGCGGCAGCCTGGTTTTGAAGTTGGGGTCAGGAAAGATCGTTCAGCGGATTCCCTCGGCGTATCAGACTGGGCCTTCGGGGGAGAAGATCGCCGTGCGGGCTCGCTATCGGCTGGCCGCCGATGGCAGCGTCGGCATCGAGCTCGGAGATTATGACCGGGGCCGCCCCCTGGTGATCGATCCAAGCATTCTCTACGATTTTTGGTTTACAGGAACCAACGCGCAGGTTGCCATTTCGCTCGGCCACGACGGCCAGGGTTTCGAATACATCGCGGGCTACACATATTCGGGGGATTTCGCGGCCGGCGGGGTGAACGGATACAACCCGAACTACTCGAGCGACGAAGACTGCTGGCTGGTGAAATTCAATCCTTTTCCCGCGAATCCCAGCTCGGCGATTGTATATTCGACGTATTTCGGCGGATCGCTGGATGACGACATGCGGTCCATGGTTGTGGACCAGAATGGCGTGATGTATTTCGGCGGCACCAGCCTGTCGCCCGATCTCCCAGTGTCGTCCAATGCATACCAGAACGCGCTGCCGAACACGAACGCTAACCTGAACGGATTCGTGGCCGCGATCGACACCAACCAGCCCGGCGCGGCAGGGCTGGTGTATTCGAGCTTTTACGGCGGTAGCGAAAACGTGGTCATCAACGGGGTCGCGGCGTTCGAAGGACAAATTTACGCGACTGGCTGGACGCAGACACCGGATCTGCCGCTGGTGAATGCCTTTCAGCTCACCGATGCCGGCAGCTATGACTCGTTTGTCGCGGTGTTCAATCCGGCGCTTACGTGCGCATCATCGAGCTTGGTCTTCAGTTCTTATCTAGGCGGCTATGACGAGGATGTTGGGCGGTCGATTGCGGTGGACGCCAACGGGCTGGCCTATGTGACCGGCTACACTTTTTCCTCGGATTATCCGGTTACCGCAAACGCCTTTCAGCCGGTCTATCACGACGGCGGGGGAGATGCTTTCGTGACCGTGGTCGATCCCGTCGCGGGCATCATGGACTACTCGACATTTTTGGGTGGCACGGGCATCGACGTCGCGACCAAGATTCAGGTGCTGGCTTCCGGCAATGTCGCGGTGGCGGGTTATACTCTGTCCACCGATTTTCCGCTGTCGCCCAACGCGGCTCAACCGATTTACGGCGGGAACGGAGACGCGTTCATTGCGGTGATCAATCCCTCGGCGGCAAATCAGGCTCAGGCGCTCGTCTACGGGACCTACTACGGCGGCAGCAACGTGGAGGTCGCTTACGATTTTGCCGCCGACGCCAACGGGTTGTTTTACATTGCGGGCTACACGCTTTCGCAGGATTTGCCGGTGACGAGCGGAGCGATCAATCCGATGTCGGCCGGCGGCGGCGTCGATTCATTCGAGGCGATTATCAACCCCAATGCGGCGGTAACGTATGCAAGTTATATCACCGGGCCGGGGAATCAAGTTGCCTATGCGGTCGATTTCGATGCCTCGGGCAACATCTACGCGGCAGGCTACGCCACCAGCGACATCTTCCCCAACGATACACCTCCGCACGGCGTGACCGGCGTCTACGACGTGTTCTTCCTGCTAGTGTCGCCTCACTAACGAAGCCCCGGAGCTTGTCAACAGAGACTGCTCGCGCGCCACCAGGGCATGGGACCCCTGCGGTCTTGAAACGATCTTAAGCGGCGGCGCTCTCTTTAGGCTTGTTCTTGCTCCCGGGCGGTCGTCCCCGGCGCTTCAAGGCCGACATCCAGGCTGGCGGCCGTCCCCGGCGCTTTCCACGCCCCCGTGCAAGGCGCTCCAGCGTGATAATCGCTTCTTCCACCTGTTCCCGTTCCTGCCGCAGTTCCGCGAGCATTTTCAGAACATCCATTTGGTTTGTTGGCTCGACTTTCTTGGTATTGCCCTTGTTTTGCGCCAGCACGATGTCTTTCGGAAAAGCGAACGCGCGTAGAACTTGCGCTCCGATGCTGACGTTCAGATTTTATATCGAATTTGGGCAGAGTTCAAGATATCTGTTCTGAAAACAGAACGAAATTCGATCTTCAGCCCCGATAATCGGGCGCGGCCGGGCGATTTCCGATCCAGTACCGGTAAAACGGGACTCCGGCCAGGATTACCGCGAATCCGATCGCCGATTCGCGCGGCGAAGAGAGCAGAGTTGAGTACAAAAGCAGGCCGGCGACCAGCACAAATAAGATAGGGATCGCCGGATATCCCGGTACCCGGTACGGCCGCCCGGCTTCCGGGAATTTACGCCGGAGCACGATAACTGCTGCCGCCGTCAGGGCATAAAGGATCCAGCTCGGAAAGATGACCAATGTATAGAGCTCGTCGTAATGGCCGCTGAGCAGCACCAGGCAAGAACAGAGCCCCAACAATCCGATTCCGGCGGAGGGGGTTCGAAAACGGGGATGAACCCGGCTGATGGAGCGGAAGAAATAGCCGTCGCGCGCCATGGCAAACGGCACTCTGGAGCCGGAAAGCAGGGAGCCATTCAGCGCGGCGAGGATCGAAATCATGACCGCCATGCTGACGATGGCTCCGCCGCGCGCTCCGGCGATGCGGCGCATCATATCCGCGGCAACCCGGCTGCTTGAGGCTACTTGGGAGCTGTCCAGGATCGTGAAATACGCGAGATTCGCGGCCAGGTACACCGCGATGACCGCCAAAGTCCCTCCAATCACGGCCCGGGGGAAATTGCGCCCTGGGCGCTCAATCTCGGAGCCCAGCATGCCGGCGTTGTTCCAGCCGTCATAAGCCCACAGCGCGGCCACTAAGGCCTTAAAGAAGCCTGAGAATCCGCCGGGAACGGCCGCCGTTGCGGTGCGCAGGTTGGCCGGATTGGCCGCAGGTGAAAACATCGCCGCGGCGATCAGTCCCCCGATCACCGCGATTTTGAGCGCCGTCAGAATGATCTGCGCGTTGCCCCCCAGGCGCACTCCGCGATAGTTCCCCGCCGAGACCAGCAAGATCGCGCCAATCGCCGCGATCTGTTCCCAGCGGATATCGAGCGGCTTCCAATCGGGCCCGATAGGGAGCGGGACGGTCACGAGGGTGCCGTTCAATGTGGGGAAAAAGTCGCCGAGATAGGTGGCGAATAAAGTCGCGAGCGCGGCGATGGAAGCGCTTTTCGCGACCCAAGTCTGAGTCCAGCCATAAACAAAACCGAGGAATGGTCCATAGGCCGCATTCAAATAAACGTACTCGCCGCCCGCTTCCGGCATCATGGCGGAGAGCTCGGCGTAGGTGAGCGCTCCGAAAAGCGACAGGATGCCGCCGAATATCCAGACCGCGAATACCATCGATGGCGAGCCAACCGCGCGCACCATTTCCGAGGGAACGCGGAAAATGCCGCTGCCGATCACCGTCCCAATGACGATGGAGATCGCCGCCCAGAATCCGAGGGCTCGGCGAAGCTCAGGTTCCCGCACGAGGGGTCTCCTTCCATATCAGCGATGCGGCCAGCCCGGTCAGGAACGCGGTAATTGTTCCGATCGGCACGTACCAGGTGAACGCGATTGAGGTTTCAAAGCGAACATAAATCATCAGCGCGAGCGCCGCCGCCATGCCGCAAATCGCGGCCGGCTCGCCGACCTTGGTAAGGGCGCCTAACAGAAACGCGCCAAGCAGGGAGCCGTACAGAACCGAGGCAATCGATAGGCCGGCTTCGAAAACGCCTCCCCAATGCCGCGCGAGCAGGGCGACTCCGAAAAGAATCGCGCCCCACGCCGCGGTGACCGATCTGGCCAGTTTTACGCCCCCTCTTGCTCCCATAAAATCGACGACGGTCGAAGAGGCCAGCGAATTGAGCGCCGCCGACAGATTGGACATCGCTGCGGCCAGGATCGCGGCCATCACCAGACCGGCCAAGCCGGTGGGCAGGTAGGACCAAACGAACTGCGGGTAGATTCGATCCATGACCGCCGGCGGCTGCCAACGGCGCGCCGTGTACAAAGCGAACAAGCAGACGCCGATCGTCAGAAATAGGGTAAATTGCGCGGCCACCAGAACCCAGCTTCCGAGCAGAGCCGCGCGGCTTTCGCGCTGGTTCCGGGCCGCCAGCAGCCGCTGCACGATGAGCTGGTCGGTCCCGTGGCTGGCCGTGGTGAGGAAGCAGCCTCCAACGATGCCGGCCCAGAAGCTATAGTTCCGGGCGAAGAACGCGGCGGGCGGTCCGAGCCGGAAGTCGAAGACGCGAAACTTGCCCAACGGACCGGCCAGCGCGGCGACTTGATGCCATCCTCCGGGAATCTGAGCAAGGATCGCGGTCAGGCTCAGGGCAGCGCCGCCGGCGTAAACGGCCATCTGCGCGACGTCGGTCCAGATGACGGCCTTCATCCCGCCCTCGTACGTATAGAAGAGGGTAAGGCAGGTGATGGCCGCGATCGAAGTTAGCTCGCTTGCGCCGAAGATGACCGAGATCACGATGGAGATCGCGAATACCCGTACGCCCTCGGCCAAGGCCCGGAGGAACAGGAATGTCCCTGCGGTGAGTTTTCGGGCTCGCGGCCCGAAACGCTGTTCCATCAATTGGTAGGCCGTGACCAAATCGCCCCGGAAATAAGCCGGCAAGAGCACGGCCGAAATCACCAAGCGCGCCAGCAGGTACCCGAGCACCACCTGCAGAAACGCGAAATCTCCCTGAAACGACAGCGGAGGCGTTCCGATCACCGTGAGTGTACTGGTTTCCGCCGCCACAATGGATAATGCAATCGCCCACCACGGAGCAGTGCGGCCGCCGAGAAAGTAGTCCATGAGGGAGCGCTGCGATCGCCGGAAGCGTGCTCCGAGCCATGTGACTCCGGCCAGGTAGACAGCGATGACAGCCAAGTCGGCCCAGCGCATGTAGAATCAGGATAGCGATAGGAGGCTGCCTGCGTTTTGGGCCTTTGCGTGCGCCTCAGGGAACTCGCGAGGGTTTCCAGGCATCTAAGACAAGAGGCTGGGTGAAATTCGTGGGTGCGAATCACTGTGAGTATGGCCGTACGGCCACGATGGGCTTGCGATTCACCGCAAGGTTTGTGTATACTCCTTTAGATTCAATAGACGTCAATGCCGTTAGATTCAGCCGGGAGGTTTGCCGTGTTGTCTAGCCAAAAGATATTTTCAAAACAGAGTGCCGGAGTCCTGGTCACAGCGATGGCTGTGACGCTTGGATTGTTTATCGGAGTCGCCGGCCCCAGCAAGGCGCAAGATAGCAAGGATAAGGACGCGCCGCAGAAGCCGGTAATGACTCAGAAAGAGTACGACGAGGCTAACGCGGCGGCCAAGGAGCCGGATCCTGCGAAGAAGCTGGCCCTCATCGACACCTGGAAAAAGGACTTTCCGACTACTGAGTATCTCGACGATCGCCAGAATCTCTACCTGCAAACCTACGCAGCGCTGAAGGACGCCCGGCACAC
>JASHRP010000501.1 GCA_030037375.1 Bryobacteraceae bacterium
TTCTGGCACGGTCATTCCGGTTTCAATAACATGCGTACTCAAGTCGGCATCATCGGCGCGGGCCCGGCGGGACTGTTCCTCGCCCATTTGTTGCATCGCGAAGGCATCGAGTCTGTAGTTCTCGAAGCGCACACGCGGCACTATATCGAACACCGCATTCGCGCCGGCGTCCTGGAACATGCCACGTCGGATGTGATGAAGAGCCTCGGCGTGGGCGACCGCCTGACGCGGGAGGGGTTGGTCCATCGCGGCGTCGAGCTGCGTTTCGCCGGCCGGTCCTGCCGGATCGACTTCGAAGAGCTTACCGGCCGCGCCATCACCGTCTACGCGCAGCAGGAAGTGATCAAGGACTTAGTCGCGGCGCGGTTGGCTCACGGCGGCGAGATCCTATTCGAAGCCGAAGCCCTGAGCCTCTCCGATATCGCCGGCCCTAGTCCACGCATCCGCTTCCGGCACAACGGCGCAGAGCAGGAGCTCGATTGCGATTTCATCGCCGGTTGCGACGGATTTCATGGTGTGGCTCGCGCGGCTATCCCTGCGCGGGCGCTGTCCATCTATGAGCGCGTTTATCCGTTCGGCTGGCTCGGCATTTTGGCCGAATCGAAGCCAGCGTCCGAAGAGTTGATTTATGCCAATCATGACCGGGGCTTCGCGCTGCTGAGCATGCGCTCCCCCGAAATCTCCCGGCTCTACTTGCAGTGCGAACCCCATGAGGATCTCACGCAGTGGCCGGATGAGCGCATCTGGGAAGAACTGCACACGCGCCTCAATCTAGGTACGCAACTGATCGACGGGCCGATTGTTCAGCGCGGCGTCACGCCGATGCGCAGCTTCGTCGCCGAGCCATTGCGCCACGGCAATCTATTTCTCGCCGGCGATTCCGCGCACATCGTGCCACCCACGGGCGCGAAGGGACTGAACCTGGCAGTCGCCGATGTCCGCGTCTTAGCGGCCGGCCTGACGGAGCATTACCGTCACAACCGAGGCGATCTTCTTGACCGTTACTCGGCCGTTTGCCTTCGCCACGCGTGGAAGGTCCAACGATTCTCCTGGTGGATGACGTCGATGCTGCATCGCTTTCCCGGCGATAACGCGTTCGATCATCGCCGCCAGCTTGCGGAGCTC
This sequence comes from Bryobacteraceae bacterium, assembly GCA_030037375.1. GTDB lineage: Bacteria > Acidobacteriota > Terriglobia > Bryobacterales > Bryobacteraceae > Palsa-187. Next base: position 1,126 of record JASHRP010000501.1, read on the forward strand.
GATTATCTCTCGACCTCGCACGCGGCATCGCAATCGTTCGCGGAAAACTACGTCGGCTTGGACGTGCTGGGTGTTAGCATGAACGTGTGAAACGGATTCGCGCCGCAGCGCTGTGCTTAGCCGCCGCGGGCGCGCTGTATGCCTTCCAGAAACCGTTTCGCGAGTATTACAGCGAAGAGGGCTATAACGACTTTCCGAAGCCTCCCGATTATCAGACCCAAACCGATTTCGTCTTTGCCCGCATGATGTACCCGCAAGGGAACTGGGGCATCTTCGGGCGGTTGTGGCGCTTCAATTACAAAGAAGGCAACAGCGCCTGGACCAACGATTATCCGCGCTCAGACCGGCACTTCGCGCTCGCGGTGCGGCGATTGACGACCATCGATGTACGCTCCGTTGAGCAAGCGGTCGACCCGTTCGACGGCGACGATCTCTTCAATTGGCCATTTCTGTACTGCGCCGGTCCGGACCAGTGGAAATTCACTGACGAGGAGTACGCCAAAATTCGCGAATATCTCGCGCGCGGGGGCTTTATCCTCGGCGACGATTTTTGGGGCGCGAGCGACTGGACGTATTTCGCGCGTAACATGGCCCAACTTTTTCCCGGCCGTCAGATCGTGGAGATTCCGGATTCGGATGCGATCTTTCATTCCGTCTTCGATCTGGAGCAGCGTTATCAAGTACCAGGGCAATGGTCGCTGGGCGGATTGCCGTACTTGAACGGCGGCTCCGACCCGCACTGGCGCGCCATCTACGATGACAAGGGCCGCATCACGCTCACCGTGCTGTTCAACCACGACACCGGCGATTCCTGGGAGTGGGCCGACGATCCAAGCTATCCCGAAAAATATTCGGCTCTCGGGATTCGTGAGGGGATCAACTACATCGTCTACGCGATGACGCATTGAGGCATTCATTGAAGCTGGCTCTCCGCCTGCGATAGAATTCGGCAGTGCCGGAACGAGCGGTATCGACGACCTCAGCGCGTGTACGAGGGCTCATCGTTTCCTTCACCGTCCTCGCGGTTGCGTTTTGCGCGGGGCGTTTTTCGCTTCCCGTCTTCTATCCGGTTTTCGCCAATCCCAAGAGCTTTGGATGGTCCCACAGCGAAGTCGTCGGCGGAGGCTCTGTTGTTCTGCTGTTGATCGGCTTGCTCGGTCCGCTGATCGGCTGGCTGTCCGATCGATTTTCTCCCAAGGCCGTCATCCTGGCCGGATGCGTCACCTGTTCCGCGGCCCTCGCGCTGCTTTCGACTACTGCGACGCTGCTTCAGTGGTATCTGTTCTGTACTCTGCTGGGAATCGGAATCGCCGCGGCGTCGCTTGTTCCCGCGTCGATGCTGATCGCGCCTTGGTTCACCAAGCAGCGCGGGCTGGCCGTGGGAGTAATCAACGCCGGAGTCGGCCTCGGCGGCTATGTTTTCCCGAAGCTCAGCACGCGATTGATCGCGCAACATGGCGCATCGCAAGCTTTTTTGTTGCTGAGCTCCGCGCTTGCGATACCGTTTCTGGTGACGCTGGCTTTGACTCCGAAATCGCCGGCATCCGAATCGACCCACGCGCGCCAAAGCCTCGCGAACGCCGGGGGAATTCTCAGGAATCCAATTCTTTGGATCTTCGGTGTGAGCCTCTTTTTCGCCGCGCACACGCTGATGGGCGTTCAGGAGAATTTGGTTTTGTATTTGCGTGGCGAGAGTGTCACGCCGGCTAATTCCGCGCAGGCTTTGAGCACACTGCTCGGCGCGAGCGCGTTCGGCAAACTCATCGGCGGCGCGGCCGCGGACCGATTTTCCTCGCGCATCTCCATGCTCTTTGCGACGTCCTGCCTCATTTTGGGAGTTTGCGGACTGCTCGCGGTCGACCCTCGATCGAGCGCTGTCTATCTCGCGGCGGCGATCTTCGGGCTCGGCTATGGCGGCATCTTCAATGCCCCATCGATCATCGCATTCGAATACTTCGGGACGGAGCGCGTTGGCACGATTCTCGGCCTTTTCATGATGTTCTTCGGGCTGGGCACATCCTCCGGCGGCGTTGTGGCCGGGGCGATCTTCGATGCCACGCACCACTACTCGACAGCGTTCGCCGTTGACCTGCTATCCTGCCTGCTTGCGTTCGTTTTGTTCTGGGCGGTGGGCAGACGTCCGGTTACCGGTCCGGCGCCACTCGCTGCAGCCGTGAAAAAAGTCGCGTGAATCTGATCTTCGAAGGCAACTGCTGGAAGTTCGGCCATAACATCCCTACGGACATGATCACGCCTACGCATTTGGTGATGCGGGGCATGGATGAGATGGTCAAGCACGTCCTCGAGAACGCGAATCCCGATTTCCCGAGCAAAGTGCAGAAAGGCGACATCATCGTTGCCGGACGCAATTTCGGCTGTTCTTCGGGCCGCGCGATCGCGCCCAAGGCGATCAAGGCCACGGGAGTCGGTGCGGTGCTCGCGGAGTTTTTCTCGCGTACGTTCTACCGCAATGGCCCTGAAATCGGCTTGCCGATTCTCGAGGTCCGCGGCATTCACGATTTTGTCGAGACCGGACATCGCTTGCGGGTCAATATCGAATCCGGCTTGGTTCAAAATCTCACCACCGGCGCGTCGATCCAAGGCGAGCCGCTTTCGGGTATCCTTCTCGACATGCTCAACGCGGGTGGACTCATTCCGCTGCTCAAGACCGAAGCCGGACAGCAGCTTCTTCAGCAATGACCCTGCTGCTGAACAATGAAGAGGTCGAGCAAGCGCTCAACCCGCAGGAAGCCATCGCGGCCACCGAAAGCATTTACAAAGAGCTGGCGGAAGGCAGGGCGCTGAATCGCCCGCGTTCGCAAGTCTATCTTCCCGCCGAATCGAAGGAGCATCCGGGCTTTCACTATCGGATGAAGACTCAAGAAGGAGGAAGCCTGGATTGCGGCGTGTGGGCGTTGCGTATCACATCCGATATGGCCGGATTTTCCTTCACCGCGGGCGTGAAGCGCCGCCGCATTCTTCCCGTCGCGACCGGAAACAAGTACTGCGGCCTGGTGATCCTTTTCGATGTCGAGAAGATCGAACCGGTCGCCATCATGCCGGATGGAGTAATTCAGAAAGTCCGAGTGGCCGCGATGAGCGCCGTGGGAGCGCGCTATTTGGCTCCGGAGAATCCTCACACGCTGGGGCTGTTCGGCAGCGGCTGGCAGGCGAGCGCGCATCTGGAATTCCTCGCCGCGCAATACGACTTCAAGGAGATCAAAGTCTTTAGCCCGAACCGCGAACATTGCCGCGAGTTTTGTTCGGCCATGTCGTCAAAGCTGGGCCGCGAGGTTCGCGCGGCCGAGAGCCCTAAGGAAGCAGTCGAGGGCAGCGATTTCATTCAAGCTGCGACCGCCGCGTGGGACCCCGTTTTCGACGGCCGTTGGGTAGAAAAGGGAATGTACGTCGCGTCTATCGGCGGCGCCGACGCGAGCAACAAGCGTCGCGAGATCGATGATGAATGCATCCGCCGCGCGGATATTTACTTCGTGCATTCGAAAGAAGTGGCTAAGAACGACCAATCGCCGGATGTTTGGGAGGTCGCGCAGAAGGGCATCATCGACTGGGACGCGATCGGCGAGCTTCAGGATCTGGTCGCGGGCAAGGCGCGCGGCCGCACCAGCGCGGATCAGATCACCTGCTTCAACAACAACACCGGCGCGGGCACGCAGTTTGCCGCCGTGGGCGCGGCCGTAGTGAAGCGGGCTCGCCAACTGAGCCTCGGCCGGGAACTTCCGACGGAGTGGTTCCTGGAAAGTGTTTCTCCGTGAGCCAGCGTTTCTCCGTGAGCGCGATCAACCAGTACCGGCGCGGCCAGCTTATGGACTTGATGGCCGATCGCCATTGGGACTCGATTCTTTTGTACGGGCAGGGATGGCGCAAGGATTACTTCCGTAGTTTGGTGAATGTCAACTACTCCGGCCCGTACGCGGCGGCTCATCTGGATCGCGCGGGAGAAATCACGATCTGGTTTTCGGATCCCTGGGATCGTGACTTAGTTTCCGATGCGCGCGAGTTTGCGGGCGTGCTTCCGCGGGCTTCGGCAGTCGCAGGCCTCGAGTTGATGGAGATCGGCATGGTCCCCGGCTCGCCCGCTTCCGCGACCGCTGACCTCGAAGAGCTGCGCCGGGTTAAAACTCCTGAAGAGATCGAATGCCTCCGTGCTGCGGCGTCGCTGGCCGATCGCGGCTATCAGCACTTCGCGGACTCCATCAAGCTCGGCATGCACGAATTTGAATTGGTCGCCGAGGTCGAAGGATTTCTCAAGGATAACGGTGCGGAAGACAACTTCATGCTGATTGCGTCCGGAGGAACGGAGGTCGTCGGCATGAAGCCGCCAACCGAGCGCCAGCTTCAACCCGGCGACTCCGTGATTACAGAGCTGACGCCTTGCGTCAACGGCTACTACGCGCAGATCTGCCGGACTCTGGTTTTGGGCGAGCCCTCGAAGGAACAGATGAAATCGTTCGAGATCTTCCATGAAGCCCAACAAGCCGCGCAGGATTTGATCAAGCCTGGCGTGCGCGCCTCCGATGTTGCTCGCGCGCAGAACGATGTGTTCCGAAAGTACGGCTATGGCGATTACACCGGCGCGAAGTACACGCGCGTGCGCGGCCACTGTCTCGGCTTATTTCCGGACGAAACCCCGCACATATTGGAAGACGTCGATTACGTGCTCAAGGAAAACATGGTGGTGATCGCGCATCCGAACACGTATTTGCCGTTGGCCGGGTACATGGTCTTCGGAGACAGCACGCTGATCACGGCCACGGGCAATGAGCTCCTGAACAAGGCGGAGCGAAAGCTCTTCCTCAAGGACATCTGAGCCGATGAAACGCGGACTGATCGCACGAATGCTCCCGGACGAGGTCTTCTCCGCGCGATTGGAACGCGTGCGCTCAGTGTTGACTGAGCGCGACCTTCCCGCACTGCTGGTTTACACAGACGTGTGGCGATCGAATCAGGGCCGTTTCCTCACGAACTTAATGCCCTATTGGAACCGGTCGTTGATCGTGATTCCGCGCGAAGGCAAGCCAACACTACTTTGCGCGCTCTCTCCGCGCGTTTATCCATGGATCAAATCCGTGACCATCCTCGAAGACATTCGCCCGGCTTCGAAACTCATGGCGACGCTCGAACAGCTTTGCGCGGAGCGCGGATGGTCCAAGCTGGGCGTGCTGGACCTGCCGAAGCTGCCCGTCGAAATTCATTCGGGTTTAGGAAGATTCGAAATCGTCGATGTGCCGTCGAACGGAATCACCGATCCCGACGACGCGGAGCTGGCAATGCGACGCAACACGGCCGGCTTGGCCCGCGGGAGTCTGGAACGCTGGCTGTGGGAGGCTCCGGGAAGCATCGGCGACCTCGAACGCGAGTTTCGGCGCGCTGCCGCGGAGGATCTGGTGATCCGCATCAAGCCGCGCGACGACAAAGCGTTCTCCATCTCGGTCGCACTCGAGTTTTGCGGTCATTGGGTAAAGGTGACGCGAGCGTTCGGTCCGACGGATGAAGTCGAGCAGCTCCGCGCGCGTTTCCTCCATGCTCTGGCCAAGGGCGCTCCGGACGCCGGTGGGGGTTATCGCGAAAATTTGGCCGGCCCGCAGCCGTATGAACCGGGCGATGGCGCGATCTACGCCTTACGGGTTGAGCATCAAGGCCTCTGGTACGGCGACACCTGCTCAGGGAATCAGCCCCTATGAACATGATCGAGAAGATCCTCGCCAAGGCGAGCGGTCACACTCACGTCGAGCCCGGCGACATCGTGGTCGCAAACGTCGACCGCATGGTTCTGCACGATCTCAGCTCCAACCTAGTCGCCAAAGTTTTCGAGCAGGAAATGGGCGGCGGAAAAGTCTTCGATCCGTCGCGCATCGTTTTTGTTTTCGATCACACTTTCTCGCCGCCCTCCCAGCGCGATGCTGAAGTGCTGACCGAAGCCCGGCGTTTTGCCGCGAAATACGGCATCCGAGTCTTCGATTCCGGCTCTGGCAGCCTGCACCACGTCATTATCGAGAATCGTTTGTGGGCGCCGGGGCAGATTATCATCGGCTGCGATTCGCACACCACGATATACGGCGCGCTCGGGGTGTTTTCCACCGGCGTCGGAAATAATTCGATGGCCGCACTCGGGTTTGCGCATGGAAAATGCTGGTTTCGCGTCCCGGAAACCTTTCAGATTCGCCTGCACGGAGATTTGGCTGCCGGCGTCACGCCTCGTGACGTGGCGCAGTTCCTCGAAGGCTTTTTGGGCGAGGACGCCGCCGTTTATCAAGCGATCGAATACGGCGGCCCGTTCATCGAGGGCCTTTCTATGGAGGACCGCCTTCTTTTTCCGCTGATGTCGATCGATCTTGGGGCGAAGGCCGGCTATATCAACCCTGACGAGAAGACGCTCGAATTCGCCAGGCAATATGCCGATCCGCGCGGATTCGAAATGGTCGCCAACGACCCTGATGTTAAGTACTTCAAGGTCGTCGATATCGGAATCAGCATGCTGGAGCCGCAGGTCGCTTGCCCGCCCACCATCGGTAACGTCAAACCCATCGGCGAAGTAACCGGCATCGATATTCAACTTGCCGAAATCGGCGGCAGCACCGGAGGGCGGCTGTGCGATATTCGCGCCGCAGCCGCTCGCTTGCGCGGAAAGCACGTACATCCCGGCGTGCGCCTGCAGATCGTCCCCGCAACACGGGGCATTTATCTGGCGGCTCTTCGTGAAGGATTGATCGACAGCTTGATAGAATCCGGCGCGATCATCTTCCCGCCCAGCGCCGGGTCGAATCAAGCCGTGAACATGGGCGCGATGAGCGAGGACGAGGCGATGATCTCGAATCAGGCGCGCAATTTCCCCGGGCGCAACGGGCACCCGAAAGCTCGCGTGTATCTTGCTTCCGCCGATACAGTCGCTGCTTCGGCCCTCGCGGGCAAAATCGCAGACCCGCGCGAACTTGACTAACTCCCGGCTTTAATCTCCGCGTACAACTGTCCGATGAATCGCTCCGAGGTCGTCGAGGCGGTCGGCACCTTCGCGTCGTAATCGGCCGTTGGCTTCGCGGCCACTACTTCTGCTTGCGATTTGCCCTGTTTGATTAGATCCGCCACTCGATCGCGAATCACCAGAATCATGTCGCGATGCGCGGCAACCGCATTGCGATCCACGATCTCGCCGTGGCCCGGCACGATCTTGGTCTTGGGGCCCGCCATCGCCACCACTTCGCTCAAACCCGCGAGCATTCCTTTCAGCGTGCCGCCATTTGCTCGATCGATGTTCGGATATCCCAGCGAGCGGTAGAAATCGCCGGTCATGATCACGTCCGCGTTAACGAAATGCACCATCGTGTCGCCGTCGGTGTGGGCGCGGGGAACCGGGATCGCTTCAATCTGTTCGCCGTTCATGTGGAAGGTGATGGGTGCGTCATAGGTGATCACCGGCAGCGCTCCCGGAGGCGCCGGAGTTCCCGGAGCGCCGTTCGCGCCCGGAGCCGGATGCATCAGCCGTTCCCGCAATTCCGGCCGCGCGAAGATCGTGACGCCGAGCCGCGCGAAGTTTTCGTTCCCGCCGGTATGATCCGGATGCACGTGAGTATTAATCATGAACCGGACCGGAGTCGTCGAGATTTTTCGGATCGCCGCCATGATCTTGTCGGTCAGAGGCGCGAATTCTCCGTCCACCATGAACACGCCCTCCGGGCCGACCAGCGCGCCGATCGTTCCGCCGGATCCCTCCAGCGTGTAGAAGTTTCCGCTGACCTTCGTGGTCTTGATCTCGACCTTGCTGAAGTCCTGTTGGGCTTGTCCTTGCGCGGCCACCGTCACGGCCGCGAACGCCGCCACTGCCGCAAATCCGCAAGCGATCGCCTGCTTGTTCATTTCCGCACCTCCACGTCTGGCGATTATGTCATAACCGGCCGATGCGGTAACCGCGCCGGTCGCTCACGCCTTTTCGAGAACCGAAAAGATCGATTGCCCCAGCGGCGGCTCGATCCACTCCTCAATTCTGGATTGCAGCGGCGCCGCGAAGCGGTCGAACACTCCGATCTGCGCCGGCGAATGCATCTGGCGGCGCGTTACGTGAGCGTTCACCCACCAGCCGAAAAAGCCGATCAGATTGAAATACCGCACTCGATCGATTTTGAATCCGGCGCGCTTCGCGGTCTCGGTCCAAGATTTCTTCGAATATCGCCGGTAATGTCCCAGGTTGCGGTCGATGGGCCCGTAGAGCGATTCGAACGCCGGAAGCAGAAAGATCGCCCGTCCTCCGGGAACCAGAACGTGGTGCATATGTTTCAGCGCCAGAAGATCTTCGCGGACGTGCTCCAAAACATTCAGGCAGACGATTGTGTCGGCCCGCAGCGCTTTTAAATCCAGAAAGGCTGGATCCTGAATGTCCAGGCAGCGGAACTGCAAATTGGGATGCCCCGCGAAGCGTGAGCGCGCGCGCTCCACGCACTCCTCCACGACGTCGGTGCTCATCACCAGGTCGCGCCCGGTCAGATGGCGCGTGAAATTGCCGGTGCCGCAGCCCGCCTCGATCACTCTTGCTCCCAGATGCGGCTTCACCACGCGGGCCTGCCATGCGAAATAGCGCGTGGCTCGGGCCATTAACTTCTGGTCGAGGAGAGTGTACTGATCAGTGGTGGAGGCAAGCCGCGTCATCGAGTGGCTTTAACACGCAATCTTAACATGCGTGGGTTGTGGAAAATAACGCACACCTGTTACCTTTCTCGGTACTGCTGCGCCTACAGACTATCGGCGCTGAGCGATACGCACGCTCCGCAAGCCACCAGTTCGGCAAACCAGGCCGGTCCCTCGGCCAATTAAATCATGTTGTTGAGCGGCTCATACAGGAGACGCTCGGATTTCGCGAGGAGTATGAATTATGGACAAGGAATTGCAGCGTCTTCGGCAGTCCTGCCGGCTTGCCTTGGAGAGATACCTGGATCTGGCCAGCCACGAGAACGGCAGGTTGACTACTTTTACGCCGGAATCGATCTCCAGCCTCGATCGTGTGAACCTGTTGCTTCTATCGCAAAAGGAGAAAGCCGCGCATCAAAATTACCACCGCGCAAAGGCGGCGCTGCTGACGTATCTCGAAGGCGCGGCAAACGCTCAGAGTGGGGCCTGACGCAAAATAGTAGTGATGATCTCCCAAACCATCACTCCGTTTTTGTGGTTCGACACTCAGGCCGAAGAGGCCGCGAACTTTTACACGTCCATATTCAAAGACTCCAGTGTCGATTCCGTCACACGCTACAGCGAAGCCGGACCGCGACCGGTAGGAAGCGTGATGACCGTGGCATTTCGCCTTAACGGACAAAGCTTCACGGCGCTTAATGGAGGACCGCATTATAAATTTACGGAAGCGATCTCCTTTGTGGTGCATTGCGAAACGCAAGAAGAAGTTGACCATCTATGGACTGAGCTCACCGCGGGCGGGCAGGAAGTCCAGTGCGGCTGGTTGAAGGACAAGTACGGCCTTTGCTGGCAGATCGTGCCCAACGCTCTCCTTGAGATGATCAAGGACCCGGACGTGCAGCGTAAGGGGCGCGTGATGAAGGCGATGTTTCAAATGAAAAAGCTCGACATCGCCGTATTGGAAGCCGCCTATCAGGGCCGGTAGAGCGGACACAAACGCCATGGCTGCGAACACACGGCAATCGGTGGCCGCGCTGCTGTTGAGTTTCGCGCTCAGCATCCCCGCCATCGCCCAATTCAAGACGGTTGGTCCCGCTCCCTATACGCCTGTCGTGGCGCGGCAACGGATCAAGGCACTGCTGGCAAAGATGGACCTGGCCAGCCGCCGCCAGTCGATCGACACGATTTCCGGTCTCCTGGTCTGGTACCGGGACATCGTTGACGACGAATTGATCGCGGCCTGGAAAAAGGACGAAGGGCGGGAGAATCTGCCGGAAGCTGTCACGGCTCTCGCCGATGCTCGCGTAGCCTCCGCGATTGTCGAGTTCTCCTGGCATGAGCAGCCGCAGGCGTTCCAGCTAGCCTACGCGCCGATGTTCGGAAATTTGATGCTTCGGTTTCCGGATAGCGCGAAGCCATTTTTGGACGATCTCCTGGCGTCAACCAATGAAACGCCCGGGGCATCGAATGTTCCGCCCGCGCTGAATCTCTCCGAATCGCAACAGTTCGCCGTCTGCCGCATTCTGCTGGACATGCCGCCGCGCGTCGGATCGTGGGAAAAAGCCGCGCTCCAGATTCTTCCGCGCTATCGCGAAGCAGCGGAGACCCTTCTGGCCGCGGATGAGCGGGAAGGCGACTCCGAAAAACGCGTGCGTGCCGAGCAATGGATGCTGGCGCTCCGGCCCACGCCGCCTCCTTCATCGGGCCGAACCATCCTTCGGACCTCGCCCGCGCCCGCTTCAAACGCCGCGGCCAGCGCCAACTCAGGGACGTTGCAGTGCAGCGGTGCTCCCATAGCGCCGAATGGCGAATACACGTTCTACAACGTGCCGACCGATAACCGGCGATTCGAATACGACCGCAAGATCTGGGACGTGCGTCTGGAACCCGGGCAGGGAGACACGCGAAACTTCGTCCTCATCAACAAGAGTTCAAGGGCGCAGAAGAACTGCGCGGTCCGCTGGACCTCGCTTCCGTAAATTTAGCGCGCGCCTGTGCTTGGCCGCTCCATGCCCCACGGGCCTGAGACTCCCGCGGCGTCGGTCCAGGTTCCCTCCAGGTTTCCTTGCGCGGTGAAGGTCAGCAGCAGCGATCCATAGCTGTTGTCCGCTCCGCTCTTCCAATTCAAGGTCGCGCGCAGCGTTTTCCCATCGAAGGTTCCTTGCAAGGTCCCGGTGAGCGCGGGTTGCTTCGCATCGGAATAGGTTCCGCTAATCACGTTGCCCTGTTGAACCAGCCTGGTGATTGCTCCGAACTGATTCACCCAATCGCCGGTAATAAGACCTGCCGCGGAAGCGGACGCGCGAGGGGGAGCCGGAGCAGCGGCCCGAGCAGGCGATGGCGATGACGATGCAAGAGCAGGCAATTGTGGCTGCGTGGTTCGCGGCGCTGGAGCCGGAGTGCGGGGCGCGGCGGGCGTCGTTGCGACCGTAGCCGGCGCCGGCGATGGAACGGCTGTCACGGGCGCGCTAGCCGTCGCCGATACCGTTTTCAACGCGGATAGGCAGCACTGGTTGGGCTCGGTTGCCGTGATCTGGCTCTTC
>JASHRP010000053.1 GCA_030037375.1 Bryobacteraceae bacterium
ATCGACGCCGAGCCTTTACTCCACAGCGTGTCCATGATCTGCATCTCGAGTTTGGAGAGCTTCCGGGAATTGGCCACGGATCAACTCTACTACAACTGTGTGTAGTAGGCAAGACATTTCTGCGAGCGCCCTCCGCCCGCGCTGCTACACTGGAATTCGCGACGTTTCTCGATGCTGCACGTCCAAAACGTTTCCAAGATGTATCGTTTGTACCGGCGGCCCTCGGACCGGATCGCCGAGATCCTTCCGTTCGTGAAGCATCACCCGCCGTCGGAATTTTGGGCACTGCGCGACGTAAATCTGACGGTTGAGCCTGGTGAAGTGTTGGGCGTGGTCGGCCCGAACGGCTCCGGCAAAAGCACTCTGCTTCAGATCGTCAGCGGGATTCTCGCGCCGACTCGCGGGCGCGTCATCGCGCGCGGCCGCATCGCGGCGCTGCTCGAGCTCGGCGCGGGCTTCAATCCCGAATTCACCGGCCGCGAAAACGTTTATCTCAATGGGGAAATTCTTGGGATATCGCGGCGCGAAATGGAACGCGTGTTCCCGGCCATCGAACGATTTGCGGAGATCGGCGCTTTCATGGAGCGCCCTGTGAAGGAATATTCGAGCGGCATGTATGTGCGGCTGGCGTTCTCGACGGCGATCCACGTGGACCCGGAAATCCTGATCGTCGACGAAGCGCTTGCCGTCGGCGATGCAATCTTCGCCAACCGCTGTATCAAGAAATTCGAGGAGTTGAAGGCGCGCAACGTCACGGTGCTGTTCGTCTCTCACGATCTCGGATTGGTCAAGCGGCTCTCGGATCGCGCGGCTTTGATGCTGGATGGCCGCGTGGCCGCGTACGGATCGCCGAGTGAAGTGGTTAATCGCTATGTCGGCCTGGTGCTGGAGCGGCAAGACCAGGGCGAGAAAGCCGAATCGACGCCGGGCGGCGCCTTTCGACATGGAGACGGCGCGAGCCGCATTCAGGAAATCGATCTGCGCAACTTCCGCAGCCAATCCGTACGCACGATCGAACCCGGCGAGCCGGTCACGATTTACGTGCGGGCCAAGGCGGTCAAGGCGCTGGATAGCCCCGTAGTCGGCGTGCTGATTCGCAACCGCCTCGGCATCGATGTTTTCGGCACCAACACCCGAATTGAAGGAATCGATTTAGGCAGCGTCGCGCCGGGCGAAACATTCGAGGTCGAGTTCACCTTCGATTGCTTGCTCACGCGCCAGGACTATACGCTGACCGCCGCGACCCAGTACACCGAAGGCTACAGCCAGGATTGGCTCGACGACGCGCTGTCGTTTTCCGTTGCCGATTCGCGCGATGTCGCCGGCTTCGCGAATTTCAAAACCAAAGTGACGTGGCGCAAGGTGGAGCATGAGTACTCGAGCCGCTGAAACCAGAATTGCCGAAATTCAAGTGGCGTTGCGCGACGAAAAGCTCGATGGGTGGCTGTTCTTCGACCATCATCATCGTGACCCGCTCGCGTACCGGGTGCTTCAGTTCACGCCTGGGTCCATGGTCACGCGGCGTTGGTTCTACTTCATTCCGGCGAGCGGCGAGCCTCAAGGATTAGCTCACAAGATCGAAGCGCAAACGCTCGCCGAGCTTCCGGGCAAACACACGCTCTACGCCGGCTGGAAAGAATTAATGGACGGCTTGAGCGGCATGCTCAGCGGCGCGAAGAACGTCGCGATGCAGTACTCGCCCGATTGCCAGGTGCCTTACGTCGCGATGGTCGATGCGGGCACCGTGGAAACAGTGCGGTCGTTCGGAGTCGACGTTGTTACTGCCGCGAATCTCATTCAATATTTCGAATCGCGCTGGAATCGGCAGCAGATCGACGCGCACTTCGAAGCCGGCCGCTTGGTGGACAAGATCCGAGACGATGCATTCGCTCACATTTCAAGCTGTGTCCGGAACGGAACGCGCGTCACGGAGTGGGACATGCAGCAGTTCATCCTCTCCGGCTTCCGTGAAAATGGATTGTTCACGGATCACGGCCCGGATATCGCCGTGAATGCGAACGCCTCCAACCCGCACTATGAGCCGAAGAAGGATGCGTGTTCGGAGATTCGCAAGGACGATCTTGTACTGATCGACATGTGGGCGAAGCTCGATAAGCCGGAAGGCGTGTATTACGACATCACTTGGACTGGTTACTGCGGCGGGAACCCGCCCGCGGAAATCGAAAACCTGTTCACTATTGTGCGTGACGCCCGTGATAAAGCCATCCGTTGCGTCATGGATGCAGTCGAGCAGAAGCGGCCGCTGCGCGGCTTCGAAGTCGATGACGCCGCGCGCAATCACATCCGCGCAGCCGGATTCGCCGAATATTTCTTCCATCGCACCGGCCACTCGATCGGCGCGGAGGTTCACGGCACCGGCGCGAATATGGATAATCTCGAAACGCACGACGAGCGGCGGGTGATTCCGGGAACGTGCTTCTCGATCGAGCCCGGCATTTATCTCCCGAAATTCGGCATTCGCAGCGAAGTGAACATGCTGGTGGAGGAGAATCGCGCACGGGTGACCGGCGCCATTCAAGATCGTATACTCAGACTATGAAATTAGTCAGCCTCCTGCTGATCGCTTTCGCGAGCCTCGCCGTGGGCCAGCCCGATGAACGGCCGCCGTGCCTGGGAGGAACGCTGGTTTCGTCCCAGCGAGACTCGATCACAACCAAGTTCAACGAAAAGATCCTCAACTATCGCGTCACGCCAGACACCGAGCTGTGGCGCCAAGGGGTGGATCTCAAGAGCCCGCTCGAGTTCGTCGCGGGAGACGATATCACCCTCAAGTGCGCGGCCGCGACGGCGGCCGACGGCACTCCGATAGCTACGATAGTCGCGTCCGCCCTCCCCGATGACGTTGTCTATATGGAGCCGCACAATCTCCACGAAATTCGCGTCTGCATCGGCGATTTGATCGATATCCAGCCCGCGGCTCTGACTCTCAAGAACGACATGGGGGTGTGCGTCGTCCAGGTGCCCGCCGGACTGGATATCTGGCGCGGCAAAATCTTTCACGAAACCAGCGCGCTCAGGATTGGAGATTCTGTCGCAACCCGCTCGACCGTATCGTTCCCGAGCGGCGAACTTACCGCCGAACTAGTGGAGGCGAACGTCGCCAAGACGGAAGGCACGATCGTCTCCGCCGGGAAAGACTTCATTGTGGTCGAAGAGTTTCCTAGCGCAAGCGAGGAGGACTCAGGCGAAGATCCGCACCGCCAAATCATGGTGCTCCTCGATGACAGCGCTAAATTCGACGACTGCGCGCGCGAGGATCTCAAAAAGGGCGTGGAGGTCCTGGCGACGGGGCTCGAACTTGGCCCCACGCAAATCCGCGCCAGCTACATCACGATTGAGGAACCCTTCACGCCTACACCGCCCGCAACAACACCGCAGTGATATTATCCGGGCCGCCGTGCTCTTTGGCGGCCTCGATCAACGCCTCGCACTTCGATTCGAGCGACCCGTTCGCGCCGAGCGCGTCGCGCATCTCCTCTTCCAGCGCCACGCCATGAAGCCCGTCGCTGCATAGCAGCACCATCGTGCCCGGCTGCGGTTTGACCAGGTAGGTCAGCACGCGCAACTGTTCCGAAACTCCGATCGCCATGGTCAGCACGTGGCGCATGGGATGATTCTTGAGCGTTCCCTCATCGATCCCGAGACGCCGGCCCACTTCATTGACCCAGGTTTGATCCTCGGTGATCGCGCGCAGCTCGCCCTTGTCGAAGATATACGCGCGGCTATCGCCCACGCTCGCGATCCACAGATCGCCATCCTTGGCCAGCGCGGCCACCATGGTGGTGCCCATGCCTTCCAGCGCAGTGTCGTTGGAAGCGGCCAGCATCACCTTGCTGTTGGCCTCCTGGAACGCCTTCACAAGCAGTTCCGCGCTAGCCCCGTTTCGCGCCCCGTGAACCACTTCCCACAGCGTTTCGGTGGCCAGCTTGGAGGCTTGTTCGCCTGCCTGCGCGCCGCCCATCCCGTCGGCGACCGCATAAAGGCCAAGCGAGGGCGCTAGCAGATAATAATCTTCATTGTTCGCGCGGACACACCCCGGGTCGGACGCGCCGAAGGCTTCGAGCATTCGCTTACCGATTATATCCGGTTCCCACGGTTCCGAACGGCTTACTTTTGAGAACGGACTCGGTTTCTTGTGAGTTTCGGCCCACGTGAGCGTTGACAGTCGCCCCGGCGCGCGGTAAGTTGTATGCAAGTTGCATGATGGAGGTTATCAATGAAGGCGAAGGTCTTAATTGCCGGTGTAGCCGCGGTGCTGGCGGCGATCCCGCTGGCGGCGCATCATTCATTCGCGGCTGAGTATGACGCCTCGGCACTGATCACGCTTAACGGGGTCGTGAGTAAGGTGGAATGGACCAACCCGCACGCGTACATTTATATCGACGTAAAGGATGAGTCGGGCAAGGTGACCACCTGGGGCATGGAAGGTTACCCTCCGAACACCTTGACGCGCACGGGCTTCACGCGGCACATCGTGAAGGAAGGCGATACTATCACCATCACCGGCTACAAGGCTCGCGATAATGCCACGCGCGCCGCGGCTCGGGAAGTAACAACGGCGGACGGCAAGAAGTACAATTTCGGACCGGCGGCATAACGAGGTGTCTATGAAGATTCTGGCGTTCGGTCTTCTCTTCTCTGTCGCTATTTTTGCGCAGGCGCCGAAGGCGATCCCGCGCACGGCCGACGGCCATCCCGATTTCACGGGAGCGTGGCAAGGCGGCGGCGTCAGCCTGTGCGGCGAGAGCGCATCGAATAATCAGACCACGGCTGCCGCGCAGGGCGCTTGTGGAGGCAGTGGACGCGGCGGAGGAGGGGGCCGCGGCGCACGGCTGGTATACAAACAAGCCGCGGAAGCAAAGGTGCAGGCGGCGCGAAGCACCACGTGGAAGGACGATCCCACCGTCAAGTGCCTGCTTCCCGGAGTCCCGCGCATCTTCGGCATGCCGATGCCTTTCGAGATCATGCAGACGCCCAAGCAGATCGGGATTCTTTACGAATCCTTCCACGGCTGGCGCTTGATTCCGTTCGGCGGCAGCCATGGCGATCCCGATCCTTCGTTCCTCGGCGATTCCATCGCGAAGTGGGACGGCGACACGCTGGTTGTCGACGTGACCGGCTTCAATGGGAAGATCTGGCTGGATGGGAACGGCCACTTCACCGATGAGCAGCTTCACGTGACCGAGCGCTACACGCTGAACGGCGACACGATTTCCTACGAAGCCACAATCATGGACCCGCCTTTAATGGACATGCCTTACGTGCAGCGCATGACGTTCACTCGCCTGAAGGAAGGCGAGCGGCCGCGCGAGTACGAGTGCATCGAGAATAATCAGGATCTAGATCACCTGACTGGTCCGCAAGTCAAAGCCGCCGCAAAGTGAGGTAGCGAAAGCGTAGCGGCGGGCATTTTCCGCGACTGTGGCTAGCTGCTCATGTGTGAATCCGAACTCCCGTTCGGCTAGCGCGAACTCGCTCTTAAGAGTACATTCGAACAACGCCGGGTCGTCTGAGTTAAGAATGACCGGCACGCCCGCGTCAAACAATTTCTTGACCGGATGTTCTTTTAGGGACGCGACCGCACCGGTGCGCAGATTGCTCGAGATGCAAACCTCAAGCGGAATCGAATGGTCGCGGAGGTACTCGATCAATTTCGGGTCTTCAATCGCGCGAATCCCATGGCCGATGCGCTCGGCTCCGATTTCGATTGCGTCCCAAACGCTCCGCGCGTTCGTGGTCTCACCGGCGTGGCAGGTCAATCGAAGGCCGCGGTCGCGGGCTTCGGCATATAGATCGCGAAACCACAGCGCGGGGCCTTCCGCCTCAAACCCTCCGATGCCGATCGCGACCACGCCTTCGTTGATCCGCTCCGCCGCGAAATCGAAGACGGGCTTGGCGGCTTCCGCGCCCCACTGCCGCGTGGCGTCGAGAATCCAGCGAATTTGCGGCTTTGCCCGAGCGGCTTCGCGAGCCAATGCGTCAAAAACCGCAGCCAGATCCTGCTTCTTCCACAGGACGACTCCCGCCGAAACCGTCACCTCCGCATAATCGATTCCCTGCCCCTCCAGATACTCGAACATGCGCCGCGCGGCAATCGCATAATCGCGCGGCGACCGCAGCTTGCGATTTACCCAGACGTACGCTCGAATAAACCCCTCGAAATCCGCGTATGAGGTCTCGCGCGCAATCTCTTCTAGCGTCAGGGAGGGCTCGATCTCGCGCAGCGTTTCTGGCAGAATCGAGCCTTCCAGATGCAAATGCAGTTCCGCGAGACCCATTCCTGTAATAATAGCGACGATGGCTGACGTTTCCGTCGACGAGGTCTCGATCGATCCGCAAATCGAGGCAGTGATAAAGGGAAGGCATCGCGATCCATTTGCCTTCTTAGGCCCGCATGGAGAGGTGATCCGCGCGTGGCTTCCGCAAGCCCGCGAAGTCGAATTGGTTGACTGCGACGATAGCGTCACAGGGATGACGGAGGGCCCCACCGGTTTCTTCACGGTCACCCTGCCCGATCCCACGCGCGACTACCGCTTCCGCATCACCGCCTATTCCGGCCAGCCGGAGTACCTCGACGATCCCTACCGCTTCCCTCCGCTGCTCACTTCCTTCGAACTTTACCTTCACGGTGAAGGATCGAACTACGAAAGCTACCGCACACTGGGCGCGCACATCGTGGAGTGCGAGGGCGTCAAAGGAGTGCGCTTCGCCGTATGGGCGCCGAACGCGGAGGTGGTCAGCGTAACCGGCGACTTCAACGGATGGGACCGCACGCGCCATCCCATGCGCCTCCGCGACGGCGGCATCTGGGAGATTTTTGTTCCCGGCATCGGCGCGGGGTCCATGTACAAGTACTCCGTCCTGTCGCGGTACGGAGGGGTTCAAGATCATTGCGATCCTTACGGCTTTTGGGCAGAAGTGCCGCCGAAAACCGCCTCCTGCGTTCAGGGCGAATCGAATTACATCTGGAACGATGAGCGATGGATGGAAATGCGCGCGCACGCGAACATTCTGCGCCAGCCGGTCTCGGTCTACGAGGTTCATTTGGGATCGTGGATGCGCGGCGACGGAAATTCGCTGCTATCGTATCGCGAGCTCGGCGACAAGCTCGCCGATTACGTGCAGCGCATGGGGTTCACGCATATCGAGCTGATGCCGGTGATGGAGCACCCTTTTTCGGGCTCTTGGGGTTATCAGATCACGGGCTACTACGCGCCAACGTCGCGCTTCGGGTCTCCCGATGATTTCCGGTATTTCGTCGATCGCTGCCACCAAGCCGGCATTGGCGTGATTCTCGATTGGGTGCCCGCGCATTTCCCTCACGATCCTCACGGGCTGTACCGTTTCGACGGAACCGCTCTCTATGAACACGCCGATCCGCGCCAGGGCGAGCATCGCGATTGGGGCACCGCGGTATTCAATCTCGGCCGCAATGAGGTGCTGACGTTTCTGCTCTCGAACGCGCTGTACTGGATCAAGGAATTCCATATCGACGGGCTGCGCGTGGACGCGGTCGCGTCGATGCTTTACCTCGACTATTCGCGCCGCGAAGGCGATTGGATCCCGAACCAGTACGGCGGCCGTGAAAATATCGAAGCGATCAACTTCCTGCGGCGCTTCAATGAGCTGGTTCACCAGGTTCCCGGAGCCATGACCGTCGCCGAGGAATCGACGGCCTGGAGCGGAGTCTCGCGCCCGACGTATTCCAACGGCCTCGGTTTCACCATGAAGTGGAACATGGGCTGGATGCACGACATGCTGGGGTATTTTTCCACCGACCCCGTGTATCGCAAGTTCCACCAGAACAACATCACCTTCAGCATGCTGTACGCGTTCACGGAAAACTTCGTGCTGCCCGTTTCGCACGACGAAGTGGTCCACGGCAAGGCGCACCTGATGGGCAAAATGCCCGGCGACGAATGGCAGCGCTTCGCCAACGCTCGCGCGTTTCTGGCCTACATGTTCGGGCATCCGGGCAAGAAGCTGATGTTCATGGGATGCGAAATCGGGCAAACGTGGGAGTGGAACAACGAAGAGAGCCTGCCGTGGTGGCTTCTGGAGTTCCCGGTTCATCGCACCTTGCAGACGCTAGTGCGGGAGCTAAACAATCTGTACCGGCGCGAGGCATCGCTCTACGAGGTCGACGATGACTATCGCGGCTTCGAATGGGTCGACTTCCACGACGCGGAAGCGAGCGTCATCAGCTTCGTGCGCTACGCGCGGAATCGAGACGATTTCATTGTGTTCGTCTGCAACTTCACGCCGGTGCCGCGACTTAAGTACCGCGTGGGCGTGCCGAAGGAAGGCTCGTATCGCGAGATTCTGAACACGGACGCGGAGATGTTCGGCGGATCGAACATGGGCAACGGCGGGTGGGCCGCCGCCATGAATGTGGCATGTCACGGACGTCCAGCGAGCTTGGTTCTGACGCTGCCGCCGCTGTCGGTGGTGGCGTTGAAGCTGTAGGAGCGGGCGCTCCGCCGCCTCCCTACGTTCAGGCCGGGGAGCAATGCTGGCGAAGCCAAGCATCCAGTTCGGAGAACTGAAACGTTCCGCTCTCATACAGCCCCGCGAGAAACGCGAAGGCTTCACCGTCCTCAAAATCTCAGCTGATACCCGTTAACCCTAAGAAAGGCCGCCATGACGGGACCTCAACGCGCTTATTGCCATCTATGAACGGATGATTCTGGGACAGGCTCTCCCACAGCGCCGCGGCTTCCTGAATCAGGTCGGCATAGTAGCCGCTTTGCGGTCTCGCCAGTGCTGACTCAAGGGCGTTGCGATCACGAATGCCGAGTGAACCTCCGAATCTAGCAATCAGGTGGGCATGGACAGCAATCACGTCCTCTGCAGTTGGATAACAGATCACTGAGCCAGGCGGCGCAGGAGTTCTGGATGTAGATCAATGAACTCGTCCACAGCCGCGAGGAACGGAGATGAGGAATCTCTTCGCTTGAGGAAGTCGACGAACTGCCTCACTGACTCCTGCTCCTCTGGCGTTAGGGAACGAATGGTTTCGGTCACGTCCTCGACGGTCATACGCGCCCTCGTCCGTAGTGTAGCGCCGCTGTCCATCGTCACCGGCTGGTGGTGGCGAATCCGGTCGATTGGAGATTCCAGAGCTCCTGGTAGACTCCGTTCTCGATGCCGACCAGCAGGTCGTGGCCGCCGTCCTCGATGATGCGTCCGTCTTTGACCACCATGATTCGATCCATCTTGCGGATTGTGGACAGCCGGTGTGCGACGGCGATGACGGTCCGGCCCATCACCAGATCGGAGAGCGAATCCTGGATGTAGAGCTCGGACTCAGAGTCCAGGCTGCTGGTGGCTTCATCCAGAATCAGGATCGGCGCGTTCATCAGCACAGCGCGCGCGATCGCCACCCGCTGACGCTCGCCGCCGGACAGCTTTACGCCGCGCTCGCCCACCAGCGTTTGATAACCGTCAGGAAAGGAGGAGATGAACTCGTGGCAGTGGGCCAGCTTCGCGGCCTGGATAACCTCTTCGTCGCTTGCCTCCTGCCGGGAATACCGGATGTTCTCCATAAGGCTGCGGTGAAACAGGAGCGGATCCTGCGGCACATAGGCGATGTTCCGGTGCAAGCTGTTTTGCGTAACTCGGGAAACGTCCTGGCCATCGATCATGATTTGACCGCTCTGAATGTCATAAAGCCGCACCAATAATTTGAGGATCGTCGATTTACCGCCTCCCGAC
>JASHRP010000502.1 GCA_030037375.1 Bryobacteraceae bacterium
CTGATGCCGGCGCGCGAAGTTGGGAAAATCGCTCCGGAAAAGCAGGTCAATTCAGTTTGTCCGTATTGTGGCGTCGGTTGCCAGCTTACGTACAACGTCCGCGACAACAAGATTATCTACGTGCAGGGCAGGGACGGCCCGGCCAATTCCAGCCGCCTGTGCGTGAAGGGGCGCTACGGCTTCGATTACGTTCAACACAAGCACCGCCTTACCAAGCCGCTGATCCGCAAACCGGGAATCCCGAAGACCAAGGACTTTGTTGTCGATCCCGATAACTGGCAGCAAGTGTTCCGCGAAGCGACGTGGGAAGAAGCTCTTGATTTCGCCGCGAAGGGCCTGCGCGATATTCGGGATCAACATGGCAAACGCGCCCTGGCCGGCTTCGGCTCCGCGAAGTGCACCAACGAAGAAGCGTACTTGTTCCAGAAGCTGGTGCGCACCGGTTTCGGATCGAACAACGTCGATCATTGCACGCGCCTCTGCCATGCCTCGAGCGTCGCGGCGCTGATCGAAGGCATTAACTCCGGCGCGGTCTCGAATCAGGTGCGCGACGTTGCTAATTCTGAAGTCATTTTCCTGATCGGCGCGAACCCGGTGGTGAACCATCCGGTAGCCGCGACGTTTATCAAGAACGCGGCCAAGGCTGGCGCGAAGCTCATCCTGGCCGATCCGCGGCGCAGCGAACTGGCTCGCCACGCCACGCATTATCTGCAGTTCAACCCCGATACGGATGTGGCATTGCTCAACGCCATGCTTCACACGATCGTCGAGGAGGGACTGGTCGACGAGAAGTTCGTTCGCGACCGCACGTCCGGTTACGAAGCGCTCGCGGAGAATGTGAAGAAGTTCTCGCCGGAAGCGATGGCGCCCATCTGCGGCATTCCTGCGCCGGTCATTCGCGAAGTCGCGCGCCTGTTCGCAAAATCCAAGGCTTCGATCATCCTGTGGGGCATGGGCATTTCGCAGCACGTCCACGGCACGGACAACGCGCGCTGCTTGATCGCGCTAGTCCTCGCTACCGGTCAAATCGGCAAGCCGGGTTCCGGTTTGCATCCTTTGCGCGGACAGAATAACGTGCAGGGCGCGTCGGACTCGGGTTTGATCCCGATGTTC
The DNA here is from genome assembly GCA_030037375.1 of Bryobacteraceae bacterium. Classification (GTDB taxonomy): domain Bacteria; phylum Acidobacteriota; class Terriglobia; order Bryobacterales; family Bryobacteraceae; genus Palsa-187. Next base: position 1,114 of record JASHRP010000502.1, read on the forward strand.
TACCCCGATTATCAGCGCGTCACCACGCCCGCGGCGATTGAGCGGTTCGAGAAGCTGTGGGGCACGAAGCTGGATCCGCAAACCGGGCTTACCGTGGTCGAAACGATTCACGCGGCGAAGAAGCGCGAAATCCGCGGCATGTTCGTCATGGGAGAGAATCCCGCCATGTCCGATCCGGACGTAGATCATGCTCGTGAAGCGATGGCCGCGCTCGATCACCTGGTTGTGCAGGACATCTTCCTTACCGAGACCGCGTACTTGGCCGACGTCGTTCTGGCCGCGACCGCGTGGCCCGAGAAAGTCGGCACCGTCACCAACACCGATCGGATGGTGCAGCTTGGCCGCAAGGCCATCGACCCGCCAGGCGATGCCCGCGAGGATTTCTGGATATTGAACGAACTGGCCCGCCGGGTCGGCGTCAACTGGTATTACGAACATCCCAGCGAGGTGTTCAACGAGATGCGCCGCTGCATGGATTCCATCGCCGGCATCACTTGGGAGCGCTTGGAACAGGAATCCTCGGTAACCTATCCGTGCGTCAAAGAAGGCGATCCGGGCGATCCAGTGGTCTTCATCGAGAATTTCCCCACCGAATCGGGCCGCGCCAAATTCGTCCCCGCCGACTTGATCTCCGCGGCAGAGCGGCCGGATAAAGATTACCCGATGGTGCTGATCACTGGGCGGCAGCTCGAGCATTGGCACACCGGTTCGATGACGCGGCGCGCGCTGGCTCTCGATTCCATCGAACCGGAACCAGTCGCCTCCATTCATCCGCTCGACCTGGATGCGCTTAACGTCGCGCCCGGAGGGATTGTCACGATCGCATCGCGAAGAGGAAAAATTTCCCTCTACGCTCGCGCCGATGACGGATCGCCCAGAGGCGCGGTCTTCATCCCCTTCTGCTATTACGAGGCGGCCGCGAACATGCTCACCAACCCAGTGCTCGATCCGTTCGGCAAGATTCCGGAGTTCAAATACTGCGCGATCAAGGTCACGCCGGGCGGCCCAGAGCCTCGCCGCATGAGTTTCGGCGGAGGCGTGCTGTTGCAAGAACAACAACAGCCGGTTGAAGTCGGCGCTTAGGGTCCGCTAAAACGGCAGGCCCATGATAGTGGTCGACGTGCCGTTCAAGCACGCGGTCATCGCGTCCTTCCACAGCTTCTGTTTCTGAGCGATCGCGCCATGGCTCGTGTCGGCGTCGTACTGAACGTTCACCGCCTTGCTGCGCGTCTTGAAATGCAGATCCACGGCGGCGTTGAACGCCTTTCCAAGCTCGGCCATGGTGGGCGCGCTCAATGCGGCAAGATCTTTGACCAGTTCCTGCCCGGCGATGACGCCGATGTCAAAGTGGAGTTGTTCATGCGACAGCAGGGCAGCCGTCTGCTGAATTTTCTTCCAAACCTTGAGCCCGCTCGGCGTGATCCGGATGGTGTACGCGCCGTCCATATTGAAGGAAACCAGCTTCCCCGTCTTGCTTCGGTCGAAGCCGACCTTCTGGGTAACCCAATGAGTCCGGATCACCGGAATGTCAAACGCGAACTTCGTAAACGCGTCGACGTTGTTTCCGTCGTCGTCAGTGGGTTGGTTGTCGGTCTGCGTGTAATTGGACCAAGCCAAGCTCGTCGGATTGGCCGTTACCTGAACTGCCACGTTGTCGTCACCTCACCGAACATACTAGCTCAGCGGATTTTTTCGGTTCAAGCGCCGCGGGCGTCGCTGCGGCTAACTTTGCATGATCTTGTTGGCCTTCATAACGAGATTCCCGCCGGCCTTTATCGTCGTGTTGGATCCGCTAGTCACCGTCGCGTTGCCCCCGGCCGAAGTAGCAAAATCGTTGCCGGCGGTGATCTGCGTGTTTGCATCCGAGTTGAGAGTGGCGCTCGATGCCGACAGATTCAGATTGCGCCCGGCCTTGACCAGGGTGTCCGTCCCGGTGACGATCACCGCGCTGGCGCCGCCAGTAATCTGAACATTAGCCCCCGATGTCACCGTGGTGTTCATTCCGGCGGTAATCCCTATATTGGCCATTCCGTCCAGGCTGATGTTCCTGCCTTCGATTTCGATCGTTCCGTTGGTCTCCAGGCTGATTCCGCTATTGCTAAGGGTGATTTTGCTTGCTCCGGCTATCAAGACGATTTGACTGGAGCTTGCGCTTATCTGCAGCGCCTTCTCCAACACGGCGATGCGGTTTTCCAAGGCCTTGGTTAAGGGATCCATCGAATTTACTGGCGGCATCTGAGCTTTCCTCCTGATTCACTTAGATGATTTTCGTGCTTGTATTGCGTGTAGTTAGTATACGCTGGGAATCCGGGCCGTCAGCGCTTTAACGCCAGCGTAACGCCGTCGCCGAGCGGCAGCATGCTTAGAGTAACGCGGGAATCGGCGAGCAGCTTCTTGTTGAACGCTCGCAGCGCATTCGTGTCCGGCGTTTGATCGGAGTCGTCGAGCACGCGCCCGGACCAAAGGACGTTGTCGACCATGATCACGCCGCCGGACCGCAGCAAATCGAGTGCGCGCTCATAATAGCCTTCGTAATTGGTCTTGTCCGCGTCAATGAAGACGAAATCGAAGCTGCCGCCCTCGCCTTGCCCGAGCAACTCGTTCAATGTCTCCATGGCCGGCTTCAAACGTAAGTCGATCATGTGATCCACTCCCGCTTCTTTCCAATAGCGCCGCGCGATAGCCGTGAACTCATCATTGACGTCGCACGCGACCATGTGCCCATCCCGCGGCAGCGCCAGCGCCACGGCCAGCGAAGAGTAACCGGTGAATACCCCGACCTCGATCGTCCGGCGCGCGCCCATGAGCTGCATGAGCAGCGCCATGAACTGGCCTTGCTCCGGCGGGATCTGGAATTGGATCTTGGGATGATTCGCGGTCTCCTCGCGGAGTTTTGCGAGCAACGGCGGCTCGCGAAGGGAAACGGAAAGCAGGTAGTCGGAGATTTCTTCGGGTAGGAACGGGCCGCGAGCCATACGACAATCTTGTCATACGCAAGCCAAGCGCCCAAAAACAATCTTCTGCTAAAATGATTTCGTGCTCGGAGCGACCGAAGACGCCGTTCAAGAGTTCAAGCAGCGCACCGAAGACAAGCTTCGCGGCATTCGCTGCCCGGATCACCGCCAGCCGCCCCGCCTCAAGTTCCGCGGTTCGACGCTCCGCGATGTCAGTATTCAGATGAGCGGCTGTTGCGACAAACTCATCAAGATGGCGAACCGCGCGATTGCGCAGCGGTCCTAGCTCTAACTCAGGAGAAGCCTCGCGACCTTCGCTGCGCACTCCGAAAACCGCTGAGTGCTCGCAAATTCTCGCGCGGCCTCGCCCATGCGCTTGCGCCCCGCTTCATCGGCGAGTACTCTCGATATCGCCGCGCGCAACCCGTTGGGATTCGCGATCGCGCCGAACTCCTCGCGCATGACGCTGCGCGCGCCGGCGTGATCCAGGCACACCGCTGGAAGCCCGGCTGCCAGCGCCTCAAGCAGCGTCAGCCCGTAGCTTTCAAATCTTGAGGGAAATACGAACAGATCGGCGAGCGCGAAGAACGAAGCCTTCCGTACGCCCGTCACATGGCCTGGAAAAATCACGCGCGTCTTGCGCAGCCGCGCCGCCGATCGTTTCAACTTGTCGAGGAACCGCCGTCCCTGCATGAACGCCGCGTCTCCGCATAGAAACAGCCAAATTGGCCTCTTGGGAAAATCGCCACGCTGTTCCCATTCAAGCAATGCATCGAGCAACAGATCCTGCCCCTTCTCGGGCGAGATCCGGCTCAGCGTCAGCAGAATCTGAGCGTCGGAAGGCACGCCGAATTCGCGGCGCAAGGATTCCGGATCGCCTGAGCACGGCTGGTCCCACGCGCCCCATGGCAACACGTGAATCCGCTCAGCCGGGCAGAACGGGTAGCAACGAAGAATGACATCGCGCATTCCGGATGATGGCACGATCAGCCCACGCGAATGACGCACGCTCGCCTCCTGCTTCTCCCAAATCAGACGCGTGATCGGCGGCAGAACGGAGCGCAACCGGGAATACCAGCGCGTGGTCGTCTCCGGCAGAACCCAGCCGCGGCCATAGATGGCGGCGACATACGCAACGACGTCCACGTGATAAATCGTATAGACGCGATAGCCGCGCGCACCGAGCGCCGCAAAATCGGGCCCTTCGGACACGTCGTTCGCGAGAACCACCGTGCTCGCGGGATCGTGCTTGAGGATTTCTTCCGTCGAGGCTCTTTCAAAGGCGCGCGAAAACTCCGCGTATTCACGCTCGCCGAACCGCACTAAGCTCTTGCCGGAGGGTGCTGA
>JASHRP010000054.1 GCA_030037375.1 Bryobacteraceae bacterium
CCCTTGGTGGTTCAGGTGCTTGATGCAAACGATCAACCCGTCGAAGGCGCTGACGTTGTTTTTCGTTTCCCCCTGAACGGAGCCAGTGCAGTCTTCGAGGGCGACCAAAATGCCAAGACTTTCCGAACCAATGTCGATGGCCAAGCTGCGGCCACAGGTTGGACGGCGAATGGGAAGGTTGGGGCATTCCGAGTTCAAGTAACGGCCACCCGTGGAACGGAGCAAGGGTCAACGGTGATTTCGATGACCAACGTCACACGAATCACGGAGGCTCAGAAGAAGAGCAGTCAAAATAAGAAATGGTGGTCGTCACGGTGGGGCAGAGTCGCGATCGCCGCGGGCGCAGCCGCGCTCGTCGTCGGAATCGTCTTGGCGGTTCGCGGGGGTTCGAGTGGTCACGTGATTACGGCCACACCAGGCGCGCCCACAATTGGAGGGCCTCAGTAGGATGTTAAGGATGGTGGCGCTCTGCGCGGCCCTCTCGTCGATCAGCTCTGTTTATTCGCAGCAAACTGGAATCTCCGGGCCGGTTGAAGGCTTTACGTTCGATTTCCCCACCCGAAGCGTGCGAGCGGTGACCGGCTCATTGGGATCGGCGTCCTTGAGTCCCGCAATCATCTCGCTTTTGGATTTTGCCTCGATCGCTCCCGGGCAGAATTATGGCATCGGGGTGCAAGACGGGCGCACCGTCTTGTTGTCAGGGTTGGGATCAACCCAACCATCCGTTGTAACGTTGCCCGGAGCCTCGTTCACGCCGGACGCGGCCGCGTGGTCTGGCGATGGCACCGCGGCTATTTTGTACTCGCGAAAAACGGGTTCGGTTCAAATGTTCAGCGGCTTTCCCGGGTCGGTCAGCGGCGCTTCGCCCGTGAGTATCGCCATGCTCGGAGGCACACTCTCAACCGCCGCCGTGGACGCCCACGGGCAAACCTCGGCGATCGGAATCACGGGAACCAACGCCGGTGTCTACGGGCTCAAGTCCGGCGCGAACCTTTTTTTTCCGATTCTCGCGATCTCCCAGCCGATCTCGCTCGCGTTCTCCAGTGACGGAAGCATTTTGTACGCGCTGGACGGATCAACGAACCAGATTTCGGAAACCGCTCTGTCAAACCTGGCAAGTCAGACTCTTCCTCTTAGTCTGACGAATGCGGTTGCCATCTGGCCCGCGGCGAGCAGCATCGGAGATAATGCCTTATACGTAGCAGGCAGCACCAGTCTGCTGGTTTATGATTGCGTAGCCCAGCAGACGATTGCTAGTCAGCCTCTCTCTTTCGAGCCAACGACGATCGAACCCCTGAACGCGAACGCCTTCATCTTGAGGTCGCGCTCAAGTGACGGCGACCCACTATGGTCATTTACGAACCGTGGCCAACTGGCAGTCTATTTTGCTCCCGCGCCGGCGGATGCATTGAAACTTCGCCGAGAGGTATCCCCAAGGTGATTTTTCGTCGCGGCGGGTTAGCCAGTCTGCTCCTGGTCGGATTTGGAGCTACGGCCGCCGGCCAAATCCCATTTACACTGTTGGCAACGCAGCCGGGTCAAAGCGCGGAGACCCTGCAAAACGGCGGCGGGATCACACTCGTCGCGCCAAACGGCGGATCGCAGACATTGCAGATCGTCGCGACGTACACCGGGACTGGTCAGGCCACTTTCGCGTCGCAGCCCACTGTCTTCGGCCCAACCGCTTTCACCGCGAAGCTCACGGGATCGCTGCCGATCATGCTTTCGCAAGGCGGCAGCGTCACGATGACGATCACGTTCACTCCGACCTCATCGGCTCAAAGCCAAGCTCAGATCGACTTGCCCTATGTCGAGACAGTGACCGCTACATCGACAGGCGGCTCCGCAACGACTGGGAGTACCACAACCAACAACGGAACAATCGCAATCGCGCTTATCGGAGAAGCTCCCAGTTTTACGTTGAGTTATATTTTGCAGGCCAATCAGAATGTAGTCCCGCTTCAGCCCGGCGGAACAATACCCCTCCCGGCGACGCTTGTAGGCGCGACATCTCAAGCGGCGCTCAACATAACGAACACAGGCAGCGGACCGGGTACGGTGACAGGAATTAACATTGGCTCGGGCGCCTTCACTTTGCAGGAGATACCACTGCTTCCCTCAAACGTGGCTGCGGGACAGACAATCCAAGTCCTGGTCCTTTACACGCCCACCGCGGTCGGCCCAAACTCGGGTCAAATCACGATTACGTTTTCTTCGGGTCCATCGTTTACTGTCAACTTGAGCGGTACGGGCGTCGCTCCGAGCTTCACGTATCAGCTTCTGACGACTACACCCGCCACCACGATCACGCCTCCGGGTCCCATTTCTTTTCCTAGCGTGAATGTCGGGCAAACCAGCAGCGTGTCGATCCGCGTTCTCAACTCGGGAAGCGCCAGCGGAACGATCAGTTCGATCAGCTTGGCTCCGCAGGTCTTTCAGCTTGCAAATCCAGTCCAGCTTCCGCAAATGCTAGCGCCCAATGGGAGTCTCACGCTTAATCTAAATTTCACGCCGACCCAACCCGGCGCGGTCAACGGGACTCTTATTGTGAATACCGACACCTTCACATTAACCGGCACCGGGCTCGGCTCTCAATTGGTGTATTCGTATTCGGCCAATGGCGTGTCGATCACGCTCGGCTCGACCAGCCCATCGGTGATATTTAGTCCCGTTCAGGTCACTCAGTCCCAGCAGTTGATGTTCGACGTGAAGAACAGTGGAACGCTACCGGCGACGATTTCGAATATTGGCGTCACGCCTGCCAACGGTCCGTACTCGCTATCCGGCGTGCCCTCGCTGCCAGTCACGCTCGCCCCCAACGCTGACTTTCAACTTGGGATCACCTTCACCCCGACTACCGTCGGATACTCAAACGGAACATTGATGCTCGATAATACTTCGATCGCGTTGGTCGGCTCGGGCACGCAACCTCCGCCGCTTCCCTCGTACACCATTACCGGCCCGAGTGGAAGCGCGACACCGATGACGCAGCCAACGGTCGGCCTGAACCTATCGAATCCGTATCCGGTCGCGGTTTCGGGCACACTGGCGATCGGCATAAGCGGCTCACTTCCTGCGGATCAGGCCGTACAGTTTGCAACGGGCGGCACGACGGCTTCGTTCGTGATTCCGGCGAATCAAACTGCGGCTGTATTCGGGTCTCAAGGAACGCAGCTTGGCATACAGACGGGGACGGTCGCCGACACGATTACGCTCACACCCGCCTTTAACACCCAAGCGGGCAACATTCCGCTGACGCCTAACACGCCCACCACACTTCAATTCGCGGTGCCGTCGTCCCCGCCCAAGTTGATCGCGATCCAACTCAGCGCTCTCTCCACCACGGGTTTTACGATTCAGGTAACCGGGTTTTCCACCACTCGAAGCTTGACATCAGCGGCGGTGCAGTTGACTCCCGCGAAGGGGTATTCCCTCCCCGCGTCTCAGTTCACGATCGACCTCAGCCAAATATCAACGGTGTGGTTCGCGAGTACGGCTTCTAACGCTTCCGGCGGCGAGTTTACCGTTAGCATCCCGTTCACCTTCCAGGGGCTCACGACCACTCAGTCCGTGCTCAACGCGATTACCGGGGCCACGGTTACGATCAGCAACTCCTTGGGCGCATCGACCTCGCTTCAAACACCAGTGCCGTGACCTGAATTAGGCACAAACCACGCGAGCCACCGCAGCCGCTCAGCCGCCGGCAGATAGATAGACCGATAACTCAGCACGCCCAAATACGTTCCGAGTGCATTGGTGACGATGTCCGTGGTCCCCGAGTCCCGCGTCGGCAGAACAGCCTGAAAGAGTTCGATCGCCAAACTGACCGACACACCCCAGGCAAGCGTCGCGAGCGTTGCTCGATCGCGCCATGCGGCAATGGCAAAATACGCATAAAAACAAAAGCCAAGGGGAATAAATCCGACTATGTTTTTCAGATTACCGGTCCAGTAGCCACCAGAGAAGCTAAATTCGCTCCATAGCGGTTCCAGCCATATCTTATCGAGAACTACGTAACGCGCCGGGATTTCGAGATTCGCCGATGCGCCAACCAGATTATGAGCCAGATCCCCAACGCCTTCGTTAAAGAGATAGATTGCGATCGCACGCGGATCTTGGTCGAGACCCGGATGTCCGTGTTGTGTCCACGTCATATAGTGCTGCCGCACTTGCTGGTCGTTGAGCTCGGCGTCATAAATCGCCAAACCGCGGATGTCGCCACGAAAGCTATTCGGTTGCCTTGGCGAATCTCCGACGATGACGCGGCTCTCGAAAGTATCGTTGGGGACCCACAAACCTGCGGCCACCTCCACTAAGGATCCGTCGAGATAGACCTTAGTCCCGGCCGGACTAAATGTGGTTGCGACGAGGACCGGTCTCTTCGCCCGGATCGCACGAGCGAAAGCGCCACCCGCGAAAAAGTGCCACTTGGTCTCTCCCACCGAGTCGTTTCGGAATTCGGCGCTTATTTCTAGATCAGTGATCGACTGGTTTAGCGTTACCAGCAGACCGTCCTCCGGACGGTAAAGCGAAAGGATGGTTGCGGAGTTCCTACGATCCGGGTGCACCCAGACCTCGATGCTTCCGCTCCTCTGATTCGGCAATTCGTTGGATTTCAGCGAGCCCGAACTAATGACGGTGCCGTACTCGCCGAATGAAAGCCCGCCGGGTTTCATCCACGCAACATCATTCCGCGGACTATGGAAGGGCCACAAGCCGAGACTCAGCGTGATGCATAGAACGATCAGGCACACGATGGCCATCAGGTTACGGCTGATTCGCATCGGAGGCTAATGTTCAGGGTTCGTTTAACGACAGGATGCCAGCCTTGGATCGTGTGCGCTTAATTTCAGTCGGAGTAGCGCGGCGCTGAAGTCTCTTGAGCAGTGACGGGCGCCAGGCCGACCATGCATCGGGACGCGCGTCAGGCCTATCCGGATCGTTGGACACGGGAACCAGTTCTTCAACGGGAGGAGCTACTGGCCGGGCACCGGCAAACGACGGAGCGCTGCGGGGAATCGTTGTCGCGGGCAGCGACAGCTCCTCGCAGGCTTCGCGGACCATCTTTACGTCAACTTCATGCCTGGTCTCGGAAAACGCAATCAGCAAGCAGTTGTCGCAAAGAACGTTGATTAATCTCGGAACGCCGTTGGACCAAGCGGCGATCGCGTCGATCGCGGTTCCACTAAACGGCACTTCCACGCCGCCTCCCGCTTTGCCCCATCTGAAGTGGATGTATTCTTCCACTGCTTGGCGGTCAAGCCGCCTTAATGATAGCCGTAGCGTGATTCGTTGCTTGAACTGCCATAGCTGCGGGAGATTGAGCTGATCGTTGAGCTGATTTTGCCCGGCTAGCACGACCTGAAGGAGCTTGCGGTCGGCCGCTTCAAAGTTTCCGAGCAAGCGCAACTCCTCAAGGAGTTCGGGGCTTAGCTGATGCGCTTCGTCGACGATCAACGCCGCTATCCTGCCCTCGGCATCAACACGGAACAAGAATTCCTCAAGCATCTTCAGGCGGCGAGCCTTGCTTGCCGGGATGTCGCGAAACCCAAAATTTAGTAGAGCCATCTCCAGAAACTCTGGGCCGGTAAGGGTGGGAGCGAGGATTATGCTCGTGTCCGCGTTCGATTCGCTCAGGAGTTGCGACAAAGCGCGCAACGCTGTGGTCTTGCCCAGCCCAGCCTCCCCGGTGAGGACTAGATATCCTTTGCGATCCAACACGCCAAAAGCCAGACCACTAATCGCATCCGCGTGCTTCGCCGTCAGATGGAGGCAGTTCGGGTCAGGGACGAGCGAAAAAGGCGCTTTCGTGAGTCCGAAGAATTTTTCGTACATTGCCGGCACTCAGCACGGCCGTCGCCCCTCATGAGCGTTCGTGTCGAACAAGGCGACTTCCGGTGACTATTCCATCTTATCGCGGCAGCAGCCACAGATCGAACGGGGCAGTCCGGGCAAGCTGCGGCGCCGCCCCTGCGCTAGAGCAATCCCGCACAAACCGCCGAAGACGAGGGCGACGGAAGCAGGCTCGGGAACGGTTCCGAATTCCAGGTTGTCGATCGAAAAGTTGAAGGTGCGGCAGGGATCGCTGTAAGGATGGTACGAGATGGCCAACGAAGTAATCGGGCTTGACTCCTGGATGCCCGCGAACCCGTCCAAGCCGATCGGGGCCGGGACTCCATTGAAAATGAGCGTTTCCAAGAACTGTCCGCCCGCACCGTAGGCGCTAACTTCGAGGAAGGAGTTGGTACTACTCCCATA
>JASHRP010000503.1 GCA_030037375.1 Bryobacteraceae bacterium
GGGGTATGTCAGGGGCGCGCTGGGAATCAAGTAATTGAACGTCGTGGCTTCGTACAGGATGCCGAGTTCCGGAATTGTATACGTCTTATCCGCGTCGGCAGCCGGACGGATTTCAACCTGGCAGCTAAACTTGCGCTCGGTCAAAGTGGATGACCATCGGTACTCTAGCCGCTCGTCTTTATCGAAGACGGTCGCGCCGGACATGCGGTCTTGCCTCTGAAGCAAAGTTTGTCTCCAAGGCGACCATGCGGTACGCAGCGGTTGGAACGGGGCACGAGACTGCGCCATGATCCCCGCTGCGCCGGCTGTGAGGACGATCGCGAAGCACGCCAGCGATTTCCCTAAAAAGCATGACAATCTCCGGTCTTGGCTCAGCAGCATCTTTAATTCGCGCTAGGACGGTCCACGGAGTCGATGACCAGCACTTCTACTGGGCTCTTTTGCGGTTCGAGCTTGAGGCCGAGTTTCTGGATCGGCCCAAAGATAGCTGCGCCGACGGGTTTCCAGGCAAAGGGTTCTTCGGGGTTCGAAGGCGGTCCGTCGTAGGTCAGCTCGAAATCGTAGTTGCCAGTGAGGTTGGTTTTGTCGATGACGGGCCGGTCCAGATTATCGGTCAGAATCTGAACGAATAGCTCCATCGTGGCCCCGTGCGCGGTCAGCTTTCCTGGCGGGGTGACAATATCGCCTTTCGGCCGGTACAGTGACCGAGCTTCCCCCTCTGTGAGTTTCGGGCCATCCTTACCGGCCGTGAGGGCGTAAACGGAGATCTCTCTGGCCTCACGATGCAGCTTCAATTTGAAACGGTCCGCAAGCAGGGCTTGAACCATTTGCTTCATCTCAGCTTCCGTCACCGGACGTTCAGCCCTGCCATCGATGTCAAATAACTCTTCCTTGAGCCATTCAGGGGCCCCTGAAACTTGGAACTCGCGCACCCCGTAGGCCCATTCCAGGATGCCCAGGGGACCGCTGACTACGAACCGGGCGCGAAACCTTTGCGGATCGTCGACGCTCGGAACGACGATGAACCCTGGACGGATGCTGGTCCCCGGCGGGAGCTGAGGGATGGGCTTGACGGACGCGGCTTCGAATTCGAGGTTTGATGGAGCTTGGCCGCGGGCAGCGCCAGGCATGAAAAGGAAAAACCCGGCTAGGCTGACGCCGAGCAGAACGGTTACCAAGCGCATTCTTGTTACATTCTGGCGATTTTCAAGGGCGGCAGGCCTTTGGGTGGCTTAAGATTTACATCGATGCTCGATGCCGCGCTGGCAGAGTCCATTTCAAGCAGGTAGGTTTTGTGCACGTCGCCTAGCGCGGTTGGAAGCGTGGCTTCGTCAGCCATCAGAACCTGGATGCCCTCCGGGACGCTCTCTGTACTAGCTCCGGTGGCTACGATGATCACTTTTCGCGCGTTCTTTGATGTGCTTAACCGCTGAACAGCATCTGCGACGCCCGTGGCATCGATCAGTTCATCATCCGGCCGGATCTGACCGGCTACTGACGGCAGGAGCCCGCCGACCACAGCAATCGATGCGGGAGATTGGCCGTCGAACAACGTAAAGGCCCGGCGAGCGCCGTTTTCTAGAACCTCGAAATTGTCCCGGTTCAGGCCGGTGACCATGCGGTTGGCGGAGTCCGTTACGACGACGCGAACCACTCGACTGGTTGACGGCGCTTGCTGCGCCGTGGCGGATAACGCAGCCAGGGCGCAGAAAATAAATGCGTGGCGAAGCGTAAACATGGCTCCAAGTGTTTACCATTTCATCCACGCGATCAAGGGGCATGAACGGAGCGGCTTGCGCGCTCTGACAGAATAGAAGCAAAGGATGTCTCACGGCGAGACTTTGCGCGCCAGCTTCGAGGCTTTGCGCGCCAACAAATTCCGCACTTTTTTGACCGCGCTCGGCCTGGTGATCGGCAACGCAAGCGTCATCCTGGTGATCACCATTTCCATTACCAGCCGCCAGTACATCATCGATCAGATCGAACGCGTGGGCTCCAACATCATTCACGCGCAGTTCGACGGCGGCAACAATCCTTCCATGGGCACCTCGGATGCCGACTACATCAAGATCGCGGACGTCGACGCCCTGCGCAAGCAGTTGGGTTCCAAGATCATCGCGGCCACGGGCGTCATGGATAACTACGACCGAATGATGATCGAAGGGCGGGAGGAGGATGTTGCCGTCATCGGCGCGGATGCCGATTATCCGCGCGTCCGCAATCTTGCTTTGCTCGCCGGCCGGTTCATCGACGCTCACGACGTGGAGCGCAGCGCCCGTGTCGCGCTGCTGACCGAACGCCTGGCCAAGCGGCTGTTCGGAGGGCAGCAAGACGCGGTCGGTAAGATCATCAAGATTCACGATCTTCAATTCACCGTTATCGGCACCTTCAAGGAGCGCCAGGATAGCTTCGGATTGAGCGAGCTCTCCGGCTCCGGCGAAAACGTCATGATCCCGATCACGATGCTGCGCGATTTCGCTCCGATTGAGCGCATCGATCCGCTGTACGTTCAAGCCAAAACGCCGGAGGAGGTTCCCGCGCTCACGGAACTGGTCCACCAGATCCTGAGCAGCAGGCATCGGGCAGGCGCGAAATATCTGGTGGACAACTTGGGCAGCATTCTCGAAACTGCGCGCAACATCGGAACTGCATTATCC
>JASHRP010000504.1 GCA_030037375.1 Bryobacteraceae bacterium
GCGATCACGCCTCCCGCCACCAGCGTCACGCCCTGCCGCAGGATCATCCGCAATACGTCCATTGGTTTCGCGCCCATCGCCATGCGAATGCCGATTTCGCGTGTGCGTTGAGCAGCGCCGTAGGATACTACGCCGTACACTCCCACCACGGCGAGAATCAAACCGAGTAGTCCCATCGCCGCGGCTTGCCTCGCGCCGAGCTTCACGATCATGAATCCGCCCAGCCCATTGAGAGCCCGCCGCATGGTTTGCAAATCGGTCAGCGGCATATCGGAATCGAGCGATCGGATCTCGCGCTCCACTCTCGATCCCAGTTCCTCCGGATTTCCCATCGCTCGCACCTGCAAAACCCGCATCGACATATCGTTCTGAGCGAGCGGAAGGTAAAAGTACGGAAGTTGATCTTCGGCGATGGCAACGTACCGGCCGTCCTCCGCCACGCCCACCACTTGAACTAAAGGCGAGTCCGCGGCGCCCGTGCGGAAACGCTTGCCGAGCGGGTCTTGATTCGGCCAATACCGCGCGGCCATGGTTTGATTGACGATCGCTGCCAGCGGAGCGTGCTCGTCGTCGGACTCGGCGAACGCGCGTCCGCGTAGAATGCGCGTCTTGAGGTTGTCGAAATAAGGCGCGTCCACGAAGTTGCATCCGATCAACGGCGGTTGCGCGTCGGGATCGACCGGGCGCCCTTCGACGAACACCAGCCGAGCCGAGTTGTAATATCCCAGAGGCGCGCTGAAAGCGAGACTCGCGGATTGAACTCCGGGCAAAGCGGAAACGCGACGCTCCAGCTCCTTATAGAAGTTTTTGGTGCGGGCCGCGTCGTAGCCTGCCCATGAAGGATCCATGCGGACGTTGAGCAGATGGTCGGGATCGAAGCCGAGCTTCATGTTCTGCTCATTCTGCAAACTGCGCATGAACAGGCCCGCGACAATCAGCAGCACCAGCGATCCGGCCACTTGACCGATCACCAGGAAGCTGCGCACGCGCTGTCTGGCGGGCCCTCCCGTTTCGCCGCGCGAACCGTCGTGCAAGGCGCCGGCCGCATCGGTGCGGGACGCTCGCAAAGCGGGCCAAATGCCGATGAGGATGCCGGTTGCGACAGCCGCGCCCAGAGCGTACGCGAACACGCGCCAATCGAAGCTGAAATCGAGAACCGTGGGGATGTCAGTCGCGAGGTCGATCGAAGCGGCGAACGCGTCGCTGCCCCATTTGCCCAGAATCAATCCGCCAACAGTGCCCAGCAGCGCCAGCAGCAAGCTCTCGGTCAATGCCTGCCTGATCAGGCGCGCCCGGCCGCTTCCCAAAGCCGCGCGAATCGCAAGCTCGCGCTGCCGAACGGTCCCGCGCACCAGCAATAAATTCGCGACGTTCATGCACGCCAGCGCCAACACCACCGCGGCCAGTAGCAATAAGAAGCCGCGAATCACGGGATCGCGCGCAGCCAGAGGGCTGGTCGGCACGGGTCTGGCGCCTTGTTCCGGAATCACGCGCACGCCGATTCCCTTGTCGGTCTCCGGATACTGCTGCGCAAGCCGCGGGGCGAGCACATCCATGGCGCTCTGCGCTTCTGAGATCGTCACACCCGGCTTCGTGCGCGCGAACACGGTGAACGGGCGCGTCGCTCTGTCCGTGAATACGCGTTTCTCTTGCTCCGCCGCCATCAGGCCGCCGATGGGAGTGTAGCCATCCGGATCAAGACCTTCGTAGACCCCATGAAAATTCGCGGGCGCGATGCCGATGATGCGCGCGGCAATTCCATTGAGCCGGATCTGCTGCCCGACAATATCGGGCCTTCCGCCGAGCCGCCTTTGCCAGAAGGAATAGCCGAGAACGATCGAAGGCTCCGCTCCCGAATGTTCCCCCTCGCCCGGCTGAATCAGCCGCCCCATTGCGGGCACAACGCCGAGCGCAGAGAAGAAGTTGCCGGTGACGAAATCGTAGATAAATGGATACGCTCGTCCGGCGATGCTGATGCCGCCTTCGTTAAGACCGGCCCCGAATACGCCGCTGAAAAGCGGTGACTGCTGCCGCAAATCCTGGATTTGCAGGAAAGACAATCGATAACGGAAGCCGGTCTCATCGCCTTTGGTCTGCGCCGCCAGCACCACGATCTGATCCGCGTCCGGCACGGGAAGCGGCTTGTGGAAGCCGTTGACCATGCTGAAAATCGCGGTGTTCGCCCCGATGCCCAAAGAGACAGTCAGCGCCACCAGGAGCGTAAAACCCCAGTTGGTCCAAAGCTGGCGCGATGCGTAGCGAAGATCTTGAAAAAATGTTTGCAAGGGCCTTTACGTTTCAGTCTAAAGCAAACCGGTCCAAACAAATCGACCAATGCAAGCTACCGTGCTCGCTTCTTACGGATGATGGAACTGCACAACGAAACAAATACAGACGTTCGCGTGCGGAGTCGACTTCCCTTCCATTTCAAGGGCTTCTCGATACGGCGTATAACCTGCTCCGGCCAGCGTGAATCCCTGCGGTCTTCTATCAAGGCCCGGAGGGTTTGTAGAAAGCGCGAGGTAATAACAAACAATGAAACATCGCATTCTAACTGGCTCTTTGGTAAGGGCGGCGGTATCTTGGCAGGCTCGGCGACGGCGGAAGTCAATTCCGCCAAGCAGCCTGCGGCACTGGCAATGCAAGCCCCAGCGCCCGCTCCGGCTGGAGGAGGGGCGCAACCTGGAGGGCAACTGGGGGAACGACGCCCGGAACACAAGCTCCAGCACAGCCGCAGCCTGGACTACCTGGGCAGCAACAGCCTAAGTTAAGTCGTAACGGGCAGAACCGGCGTCCGTCTGAATCACGCTTCCAGCCGGACGCCGGTGTATCCCGGATCGCGACGTAACCGCCATAGACTCTTTGGCGGCGTTAGGCCGGGGCGTGACGATGCTCCGCCGGTTTATGCTCCATCGCCTCCACGTCCCGCGCGGCAAGTTGCCGCACGATATTGCTCTGCCAAAATTGCCGCGCTTCTTCGTTCCGCTTGAGGACCGCGTCCATGTGGGCGAGTGTCAGACCACGAACGAATAGGTGCGACTGATCGCCGGAGCTGAGCTCGGCGATCGGTTTCATCTCCCTTGGAAGCCACGACAGCTCTTCGGGGAACGTCATCTGGCGCACGGTCTCGTGCATCTCTTCGACGTTGTCCATGAAGTGCAGGTGATCGGCTCTGCGCAGGATCATCATGCGCTTCGCCGATTCGGTTCGACCGAACAGTTCGCACATGCCTGCAAGGGGGAGACTCACGTCGTTGTCCGCAACCAGGTAAAGCACCGGAACATCCCGCCCCCAGGCAAATGCCAGGGTGACGGGGAGGATGCCCGGCCTGGGATTGGAAGCGCCAGCGGGAGCGAGCGCCACGATGGCCCGGAAACGCGAATCTGTTTCCGGCGCGGCCAGCGCGGTCCACCCTCCGAAGCTGTGTCCAACAATGCCGATCCTCTCAGGGTCTGGCCGCGAGTCCCATGTTTTGTCGCTCAATGCCGTGTCTGTCAAAAGACGATCCAGCAGAAAGCGTACATCCGGCACGCGGCCGGCAATCACGGCCTGCATGCGCGCCGCCTTTTGTTCCGCACTTTCGCCTTCGCGGTAGCGCAGTTCCGGCGCGGTCACCTCGGAGTGATCGAGCGCGGCGACTATGTATCCATGGCTGCTCAAATGCGTGCACAGGAACGAGGCCGCGCGACGATGGCCACCGCTGTGATGCGAAAAGACGATCGCCGGATAGGTTCCCGCATGGGCCTCGGCGTTGCGAACAGCCGTTTGCCGGCGTGGCG
>JASHRP010000505.1 GCA_030037375.1 Bryobacteraceae bacterium
GCGGACGGGAGCTACTTCTGCGTTTTGCTCGCGTCGCCCAGGCCGCCGGTGATGCCGTCCACCTGGTATCCGGTCTGAATTTTGCGGATCTTCGCGATCTCCGCCGGAGTCGCGGTCTTGGGGTCGACGTTTGCGCCTGAGCAGGTGAATCCGCGCAGAGTGCATTCCGAAGTCGTGTGTTTGATGCCGCGCTTGGCCATCTCTTCGGTCATCAGCTTGACAACGTCTGTGTGCATAATAACGGCGTTGTTCGGCACGAACGTGCCCACGCCGATGGCGTAATCCACCGGCATGAGGGGCTCCACGCTCGATCCGAACGCGCCGTCGTTCTTCTTGCCGAGATCGTGCGCCGCGAGATCCGCGCCTTGAGCGATCAGGTACTTGACGATCTCGATGTCGCCCAGATTCGCGGCCACCATCAGAGGAGTAATTCCGTAACTGTCGGCGGCGTTGACATCCTCGCCGAGACTGACCAGCAGCTTCACCACCTCCAGCCGCTCCGCCGGAGGTCGAATCCGATGATACCCGTTGATAAATCCCGTGCCGGAGGCGGCCATCAGCGTGGTCTCGCGATCGGTTGAGGCGATGTGCGGGTCCGCGCCGTGCGCCAGCAGCAGCTTCACCAGCTCGATGTCGCCCGAAAACGCAGCGCGCATCAGCGCCGTCGCGAACACGATTCGCGGCGAGCCTTCTCGCATGCGCGCCCTGGGCGTGTCGTTCACCAATGCATTCGGATTCGCGCCAGCGTCCAGCAGCTTTTTAATCACCGGCAAAGGATCGGTGGTGACCATCCAGGGAAAGTTCGGAGCCGTCTCCATGTTGCGGCGATCCACGGCCCAGAACAGCGGCGTGAATCTCTGCGCATCGGCGTGATTCACGTCGGCGTGACTGTCGATCAGCTGGCTCGCGACCTTGTAGCTGCCGTTGAACAAGGCCAGTCCCAGCGCGTCCTTGCCGTCTCCGCCCGCCGCGTTCACGTCGGCTCCGGCTTTGACGAGAATCTGAGCCGATTGGAGATCATCCTCGCGCGCGGCGAACATCAGTGGCGTCAGCAGACCGCTGGCAAACTCCTCGGCGGGTTGGTTTGGCTTGGCGGCAACTGGTTTGGTGCCTTCGAAGCCTCGCCCCGAGGCGGACGGAACGAAATTCGACTTCGCGTTAACGTCCGCCCCCTTGTCCACCAGCATCTTGACCACGTCGGGGTGATGCTCCGAGACTGCCCACATCAACGCCGTGGTGCCCCCCCAGGTCTCTTTCGCATTTACGTTCGCGCCACGGTCCAGCAACACCTTCACGGCGGCGGCGTTGCCGGTGCGCGATGCCATCATCAACGCGGTGTCGCCGGTCTCGCTCAGGGGCGCGTTGGGATCCGCGCCGGCTTGAAGCAAGCGCTCAATCATCGGCGAGCTGCCGTTCAACGCCGCCAGGAACATGGGCGTCGCGCCCTCCGCATTGGCAGCGTTAATGCGAGCGCCCGCGCGCAGCAGTATGTCCGCTAGCTCCAGATCGTTGGCGCGAACGGCCCAATGCAACGCTGTGGCGCCATCCGCCTGAGGAGCGTTGACGTCGGCCTTCTGCTGGATCAGCGTCCGTACCGAGGCTTTGTTCCCTTGCATCGCGGCGTCGGCGACGGGGCTCGCTCCCGCGGCCCATACTGTGGCGGATAGAAATGCGATCGAAAAACCTGCGATGAAGCGCTTCATGTCAATTATCCTGATTCGTTCCCCATACCCGCGCGAGCCACTCCACCAATTGTTCCAGCTCCTGGTCCGAAAGCTGAGCGCCGCGCTCCCGCATGTCCACCAGAGTCACGCGCCAACCCTCCGTGGAATTACGCGTCTTCTCCACCCGATCGACGCCGTGGCACTTCGTACACGCGCGGTTCATCAGGCGGTTGGCCTCGGGATCGGAGAAGAAGGTGGTGATTTCCGGCGGAACATAGGTTCGCGGGAACGGCTTCGTATCCGGACCGAACTTCATTACCAGCCAGTCGAGCAGCACGTCGCGATCCGCATCGGACAGCCCGTCGCCGTCCGGCTTGTGTTTGTCCGCGATGAGCTTCTGCCATCCGGCGCGATCCAAAGAATAGAACGCGTAATCATCGATGCCGTGGCAGGCCGTGCAGTTCTTGCGGATCACCTCCCATACAGGCCCGTCGGGACGCTGTACCTTCGGGCGAGTCGCCCTTCCGCCGATTTGCCCGGCCAGCGGTACGACCGCGAGCAGCAAGGCCGCCGCGGCGCAAGCGCCAACGATGAGCGACTTCACCTTCATGGACTAAAGCGAAAGCGGCGTGGTGCTGGAGCCGAAATTCTCCTGCATCCCAATCTGTTTCCCGGCGACGTCGTACTTGGGAACTTCCGTGATGTCGTACTTGTGCAGCAGGCTGAGCAGCATGTTGGAGGTGCGCTCGGTGTTATCCGGAAACACGATATGGCGGTTGCCCTTGAAGTTTCCATCGAGCCCGCCCAGCAGGATGATCGGCACCTTCACATGCGCGTGGCGATGCGAATTGCCCATGTTGCTGCCCTTGTAGATCAGGATGTGGTCGAGAAGCGTGCCGTCGCCCTCCGGAGTCTTGCTCAGCTTGTCCGCGAAGTACGCCAGGTTCTGCACGTGATAACGATTCATCTTCGCGTAGTTGGCCACGTTCTCCGGTTTGTCGCCGTGATGCGAGGAACCGTGCCAGCCGCCGTTGAACCCCGATTCCGGGAAGCTTGCGCCCGAAAGATCCTTGCCCAGCATGAACGTCGCGGAGCGGGTCAAATCGCCTTGGAACGCGAGGGCCAACAGATCGTACATCAGCAAGTAATGTGTGTGTTTGTTCTCCGGGAGTCCGAAGGGGATTTCCTGATCCGGCTCCTTTATCGACTTCTCCATTGCAATTTTGATGCGGCGCTCGATCTCGCGCACGTTGTCAAGATAGTTGTCGAGCTTGACCTTATCTCCCGCGCCCAAAGGCTGCTTGAAGATAGCGATCTCTTGCGCCACGGAGTCGAGGATGCTCGCGTTCTCTTTACGGCCTGACTTGCGTTCGTCGGGATTGGTTCCGTCGCCGAACAGGCGCTCAAACGCCACGCGCGGATTCACCTCGGTCGGCAAAGGCTGAATCGGCGAGGTCCAGGAGATCGAGTTGGTGTAAGCGCAGCTATAACCCCAATTGCAATTACCGAAGTTGCCATCCTGCTCGACCCCAAGCTGAATGGATTCGAGAATCGTGTCGCGGCCGTACTTCTTTGCGATCAGTTGATCGAGAGTGACCCCAAGATAGGGACTGACGCTATTGCGCCGTGGCCGGGAACCCGAAAGCAGTACCGCGCCACGTGCGTGATCGCCGCCCGGCTCCTCGGTGTTGGCCATCGCCTCAGGCATGTCCAGGCCGCTAATCAACGTCACGCGATCGCGGAACTTATCGAGCGGTTTGGTGATGAAGGAGAACTCGAAGTTGGGGCCCTCCTGCAGCGGACTCCAGTATCCGGGCGCCGCGCCGTGCGGGTG
>JASHRP010000506.1 GCA_030037375.1 Bryobacteraceae bacterium
GGGGAGGATGTCTCGCGCGAGAACGAACCCGCCTGGGATTCACTCAAGCACGTCGAGTTGATGTTCCTGCTCGAGGATCACTTCGATCTCCGCTTTTCCGATAAAGAGATGGCGGCGATGGAAGATGCCGTGGAGATTGAGCGCGTGGTGGAAGGGAAATTGGGGGGAAACCGTGCGGCACGGGTTTGCGATGGAAGGTCCGGCGTTCCGGCTTAGGCCGGTTCGCCTTTACGACGCTGCCTTTATTGTTCAATTGCGTTCGGATCCGGAGCGAGCGCGTTATTTGCATCCCGGCGCGGCCGACGTTCCGGCTCAAGAGCGCTGGCTTCGCGATTATTTCGATCGGCCCGGCGATTACTATTTTGTGATCGAGCACCGCGCCACCGGCGTTCGCGAGGGCACGGCCGGAATCTACAATGCCGACCCGGAAGCGCGCCACGCTGAATGGGGACGCTGGATTCTCCGGCGCGGCTCTCTTGCGGCGGTCGAAAGCGCCTGCCTGGTCTACCGGTTGGGATTCGAAGCGCTCGGTTTGGATTCCATGTATTGCCGCACCATCGCCGATAACGCGTCCGCGCTCGCGTTTCACGATTCCTTCGGAGTGCAGCGCGTGCGCCGGCTCCACCACCACCTAAAACACGAGGGCCGGGGATTAGATGCGATCGAAGGCCGGCTTACGCGGAAGCGCTGGATGACTTTACGCGACAACCTGGAAAACAAAGCCGCCCGCGCCGCCGCCAGTTGGAGCATTCCCGCCTAGATCCGCATGAGCTCGGCCGCATTCGCGCCAGAGGAAAAATCGCGGCTGGATCGGATCGCCAACGATAGCTGGTACGCAAAAGGCCTGAATACCTACACAGTCGATTATTGCGCCGACGTGTTCGCGCGCTTCTTCCAGGGCCGCCGTTGCCTGGAAATGGGTCCGGCCGAGGGCGTGATGACGCGCCATTTGGCTCGCGCCTTTCCGGCACTCACGCTCGTCGAAGGTGCGGAAGTCTTCTGCGAGTCCCTGCGCGCCCGCTTCCCCTCGGCAACCGTTGTCCACTCGCTATTCGAAGACTTCGAACCCTCCGGGCGTTTCGATACGATCATGCTCGGTCACGTGCTGGAGCACGTCGACGATCCAGTCGAGATCCTACACCGGGCGGGCTCGTGGCTCTCGGTCGGCGGCGTGATCTGCTGCGCCGTTCCCAACGCTCGGAGCATCCATCGCCAAGCCGCGGTGCTCCTCGGGATGCTGGAATCGGAGGACTCGCTCAATCCCACCGATCTGCATCATGGCCATCGCCGCGTTTACAATCCCGAAAGCCTGCGCGCGGATTTCCTCGCGGCGGGTCTGGCGATTCACCACTTCGGAGGCTATTGGATCAAGCCGCTTTCGAATGCCCAGATGGAAGCGCCACGTTCACAAGGAGGCTGGACGCCAGAAATGATCCGCGCCTTCATGCAGCTCGGCGAGCGCTACCCGGACATCGCCGCCGAAATCTATGTGATCGCCGGGTTACGGAACGCGGATCTTTAGCACGCGCGTAGAACCCATGGCGCTGTCCGGTTGGTTCCACTCCACTAGGTACAGACCATCCTCTGCCATGACCACCTTTAACTGGATACTCGGCGGCAACTCGTCCGCCCATTGAAACCGGCCGTCCAGGGAAAAGCTTGCCAAGCTCCATGCGAGGGAATCGACACCGTTCCGGGTAAACGCAAAGTAACCGTCCGAGGTCGCAATTAGCATGTACTCCCGACCGCCCAGGGCCTTCAGAGACGTCGGGACGTCCCAAAGGCGCTGAAGGCGTTTGTCGAAGCCCGCGAACCGGACTTTACTCGTCGTCCCAGTGAACGTGTCGCTATAAAGAAGGGCACATATCCCATTCGGCCCCGCCGCGAGGGCTCCCTGCGCCGCGTTTATCCAAGACCGCCGAGCGGCTCGGCCGTTCCGACCGAGCAGAATCAAAGCAAGCTTGAAGGGGCCTTTGCCCAGAAAATCACCAGGTTCATCGGACGGCTCAGCAGAAAAGCAAACCGAACCGTCCGGGAACGCTGAGATGTCGGAAAGGTCGAGGGACCAGCCGAGAGTGTTGACCCAGAGCGCTCTTCCATCTGAACCGATTTTGCGAATTGTTGGGGGACCCTGGTCAGCGGCGATCAACAGCCCTCCGTCGCCCGTTGGGACGGACTCTTGGAGCTGCGAACCCTCTGGGACAACTCGGACGGTGGCCCCGGCGGTTCCGTCTGGACCCAACGGAGTTCGAAATACGCCATCGAAGGTTTGCATCCGGCCGCCTCTCGCACCGCTCGACAGGAGAGAAAGACTGCTGCCGCTGCTCACTAATTGGAAGGTCTGCCAAAAATCCAAAGGAGTGGGTAACGGAACGTTTAGCTCGGTGGTGTTCTTTAGATCGCCGTTTCCGGAGTCGATCCGATAAAGCAAAGTAACGTCGCGATTCTTGTCGTAGTCGTGCCCCCTGCAAACCACCCACACGCTGCCATTCGCGTCAACGGCGGCTGTCTGCGGACCGCAGGCTAAATGAGGCCCGCCATAGCTACGGTCCCAGACCACCGTGTGATGCGACTGCGCCGCCGCGACTGCCGAGATTGCGGAGAAAAGCACGAATCGTGACAGCAAGGCCACGACCTATTATCTCCACCACAGCGCCTCCCGAGTCCGGAAAGCGCTATGTAGATATCTATACCCCGGTCCTATATGATTGAACCATGTTGCCGGACCTGCTCAACGATGTCCGTTACGCTATCCGCATCCTCTGCCAGAATCCGCTGTTCGCTCTCGTCTCCATTCTTTCCCTAGCGCTAGGCATCGGCGCAAATGCCGCGCTGTTCAGCGTGGTCGACACTCTCCTTCTCAAAGCGCTGCCATACAAGAGCGCAGACCGGCTGGTCTACGTCAGCGAATACTGGCCGCACGAGCCCGCCGTCCCTGGCCCGCCCAACGCCGATCTCTCGAATTGGCTCATGAAATCCCAGCTCGCCGAGCAGATCGCAGCCTACGGCGGCGGCGGCGATTCTAGCCTCACCGGAATCGGAGACCCTGAGCGCATCCCCGCCACCATGGTCACCTATGGCCTGCTCGATCTCACGGGGGCACGAATGGCCTTGGGGCGCTACTTCACCCAGGAAGAAGATCGCCAGGGCGGCCCGATGGCAGTGATCCTCGGATATAAACTTTGGCAGCGCAAGTTCGGCGGATCTCCCGATATCGTCGGCAAACAAATCCAACTCGACGGCGTCAGCCACGAAGTCGCCGGCGTCCTCCCCTCCGGCTTCGCATTCCCGGATAACAATTTCCATGACGACCTGCTGATCCCCATGCAGGTCGCAATCGACCCGAACTGGCACAACGACCGCGAGTTTCGCTTGCTCCGCGTCATCGCTCGATTGAAGCCTGGCGTAAGCCCCGCCGCGCTGCGTTCTGAGTTCGCGGCTATCGTCCGAGCCAACGCCGCCGCCGAGCCTCCACAGTTCGTCACCATGCGCAAGGACATGGAAGTCCGCGTCACGCCTCTACACGACTGGTTGACCGGCGGCGTTCGCCGCATGGTGCTGGCGCTCGAAGCCACCGTTGTGTTGCTCCTGCTGATCGCCTGCCTCAATATCGCGAGACTTCAAGTCGCGAGAGCGACAGCGCGGCGCAAAGAGCTCGCCTTACGAGCCGCAATCGGCGCGGGCCGCAGCCGCTTGATCCGCCAGCTACTCACCGAAAGCTTGCTGCTCTCGGCGCTCGGTGGCGGACTTGGATTGGCCTTCGGATACTTGAGTCTCGGCCCGCTACGCGCGTTTCTTCCGGCGAATTTGCATCTCGCCGACAGAATCAGCATGAACGGCACAGTGCTGTGGTTCACTCTTGGCATCGCGATGCTTACCGGGATTCTCGCCGGAATCGCGCCCGCGATCGCCGCGTCGCGTCCCGATGTCCAGGAAGCGATCAAGCAAGGCCGCACAAGCCCAAGCCGCCAGCGCCTGCACGGCGCGCTGGTCGTCGCCGAGATCGCCATCGCGACCATTCTGCTCATCGGTTGCGGATTATTTGTGCGAACGTTTTTCCGCCTTGCAACCGCCGATCCCGGCTTCCGTCCGGATGGCGTCCTCACCTTGAAAGTCGCACTGCCGAACCGAGCTTATCCCGATCCCGCGAGTTGGAAGCTTTTCTTCGGCCAATTGGTAGACCGTGCGCAATCGATTCCCGGTGTCGAATCGGCGGCCGTCTCCGGTGGCCTGCCCATCGTCGGCACCCGCGCAGCCGCCGGCTTCTCGATCCAAGGCGAAGGCCCGCTCCCGCCGGGTGGCCGGCCGACCGTTCCAGTCAACGGAATCAGTCCGGATTATTTCCGAACGCTTGATATCCCCATCCTTCGCGGCCGCGCGTTCACACGCGGCGACGCCACCGGTCCGCGCGTCGCCATCATCAGCCAAACCGTTGCCGATCGCTTCTTTCCCGGTCAGGACCCCTTGGGCAAGCGCATCGAGTTCGGCGCTCCTGATGGTAAATGGCGCGAGATTATCGGAATCGCAGGCAACGTGAATGCCCAGGCCTGGGGTG
>JASHRP010000055.1 GCA_030037375.1 Bryobacteraceae bacterium
GACCTCAAGATTGTCGCCGCCTCCGCCGTTCAATCGCTGCGTCACCGCATCGAGGAAACGGGCGCTATAGTCCGGCTTGACCAGACCTTTCCATCCGTCCCCGGCGATTTCGGCGATCTGCAGCAGGTGTTCAAACAAGTGATCGGAAATGCCATCGAGTATAGCGGGGCCGGTTCGCCGCCTTCGGTGACCGTCAGCGCGACCCGCAGCGGCGATGAATGGACGGTTATGATCGCCGATAGCGGCCCCGGCATTCCGGCCGAGCTCCAGTCCTCGGTATTTCTGCCGTTCAAGCGCTTGCACGGGCGCAACATCCCGGGCGCGGGTCTGGGTCTCGCGATCTCCAAGAAGATCGTGGAGGCGCATGGCGGACGCATGTGGGTCGACGGCGAGCCCGGCAAAGGCTCTTGCTTCTGCTTCACCCTTCCCGGAGCGAGCGGCGGCGAAGCCGCGGAAGCCGCCTCACTTGGGACAGGCCTGCGATAGCAGTGTGTTGACCTGACTCCCCACCACCCTCAAGAACTCGTGAAGATTTGGGGGCTTGGGAATAAAGCAGCAAGCTCCCAGGCCGAGCATTCGCTCAGACTCGTGAGGCTGCATGAAAGACGACAAAATCGCCTTGGGCACGCTCGCCAAATGTGGATTCGATGCGGCGGCTTCCAACACCTCGCCGCCATGGCCGGTCGGCAGATTATAGTCCAGCAGAATTAGATCCGGCACGGAAGAGTTTTCGAACCCGCAACGCGCGATCGCGTTGATGGCGTCCGCCGCCGTGGTGTAGTTCTCAATCTCGACGTCCAGCGATTGCCGCTTGAGGGCCTCTCTGATCAACCACACGTCGGCGGCGTTGTCTTCGGCCAAAAGGATTCTTGTACGGCTCACGGCTTAGGCTCCCGAGGAAGAGAAAAACAGATCAGCGTTCCAGGCGATTCGCTAGGCGCGATCCAGATTCGGCCGCCCAGCCTCTCGACTACCGCCTTGCAGATCGCCAGGCCCATCCCGGTGCCCGCATGCTGGCCGGCATTCAAGCGTTTGAACACGCCGAAGACGTATTCGCGGTACTTGGGATCGATTCCCAAGCCGTTGTCCTTCACCGCGAAGGTCCACTTATCGTCGTCGCGCTCAGCGAAGATGGTTATCTTCGGACGGTCCGAGGAACGGTACTTTATCGCGTTGCTGATCAAATTCTGAAATAGCTGCACGAGAATGATGTTGGTGCCCATCACTCTGGGCAATGGCGCGCATTCGATCACCGCGCCGGTCTCCTCGATCATCCCGCGCAAGTTCGACGTCGCCGTTTGAACGGCTGCGTTACAGTCTACTTCGCTCCACTTGCTCTCCCCCGATTCGGCCACTTGGATGTACTGCTGAAGCGCGCCCAGCAGTTGGTGCAGCCGCGCGGCTTGCTGCTGGATCACGTCCAGCATCTGCTCCTCCCGGCCGCTCAGCGTCCCCTTGCTGCTTTCGGCAAGCCACTGCGAGTAGGAGAGCACCGTTCGAATCGGCTCCTGGAGATCGTGGCTGGCCGCCCACGCGAATTGCCGCAGAGCTTCGTTGGAATAAGTGAGCGCCGCGGTGCGCTCCGCGACTCTGCGCTCCAGTTCCTGGTTGATCTGCTGAATGCGAGCCTCGGTCCGCACCTGATCGGTCGCGTCCCGGATGGCCGTCGTGATGAACCGGCCGCCGCCGGTCGCCACTGGATTGCTCGTGATCTGCGCGGGAAAGGACGACCCATCCTCCCGAATCCCGCTCAGTCGGCGCTCGGGTACCGGCGCCCCGCCGGCTTCGACGGGCGTCCAGCCTGGAATCAGAGAGCGAATGTGGCGCTTGATCAGGGCTCTCCGGTCGTGGCCGAATAAAGCGTCCGCGCGCGAGTTCGCGAGCTCGATGCAACCGTCTTCGGAAGTGATCACCATCGCGTCCGGCGCGGCTTCCAGCACGGCGCGAAATTGCTGCTCCGTGCGCGCGATCTCCTCGGCTTGCCGGCGCAGCATCCGCTCGCTCCGGCTGAGTTCGACAAACACCGAGACCTTGCTTTGCAGCACCTCCGGGACAATCGGCTTAAACAAAAAATCGACCGCGCCAAGATCGTAGCCCCGGAAAAGTTGTTCGTCGCTCCGATAGGCGGTCAGGAACAAAATCGGCGTGTGGCGCGAGAGTTTCCGCGAACGAATGAGCTCCGCCGTCTCAAACCCGTCCATCTCCGGCATCCGGACATCGAGCAGGATCGCGGCGATGTTGTGGTCCAGGCACAACCGCAGGGCTTCCTTGCCGCTCTCGGCCAGCATCAGTTCCTGGTTGAGCGGCTCGAGGATTGCCTGCAAGGCCAGCAAAGCATCCCGGTCGTCGTCGACCAACAGCAGCTTTACCGGTTCAGCGGAAATGGTTGCGATCGATTCGGATGGCGCTGCCATGGCTGCCTTCATACGGGTCTCGCGCCGCGGCTTTGTGAGGCCGCAAAGCCGGACCGGACCGCTTCATTATCCGCCTGAATCAGCCGCACCCGCATCACCGAGAACAGGTAGGTCAAATCCACCGGCTTGGAGACATAATCGGACGCGCCGGCTTTCAGGCATTTCTCCCGGTCGTTCTTCATCGCTTTTGCCGTGAGCGCGATGATCGGCAGCGTTTCAAAGCCCGGAAGCTGCCGGATCGCGCGGGTCGCCTCATATCCGTCCATGCCGGGCATCATGATGTCCATGAGAACCAGCTCGACATCTTTATTCTGCTGAAGCGATTCAATCGCGCTTCTCCCGGTTTCGGCGTGCAACACCGTCATGTCGTGCTGCTCGAAGACGCTGGTCAGGGCGAAAATGTTGCGCAAATCGTCGTCCACGACCAAAACCTTCCTGCGCGAAAGCACCGGATCGGCCTGCCGGATTCCCGCAAGCGCCTCGCGTTGCACTTGAGTGAGCGCATCCTCCGGCCGATGCATCAACCGCATCGTTTCGTTGAGCAGCCGGCCCATCGACGGCGCGTAGCTTACGGCGCTGCCGCGCGCCAGCCGGCGAAGATCGGAGGCCTTCGACAGATCGAGCTCCGGCGGTCCCAAGACAATCAGCGGCGGAACAAAAGGAGCAAGATTACTCTGGACCCGTTCGATGAAGGCTGCGCCGCACACGTCGGACACCAGCCAATCCAGGACGATTCCGTCCATTCTCTCGCGCATCAGCAGTTCCATGGCCTCGTCTTCCGAATGCGCATGTTGAAGCTCCAAATCGGAAGCGGCGAGGTATTCGCGAATCGCCCGCGTCATCGGCTCCGACCCGGCGATGATCAGGACTTTCTGCGGACGGGTGAGTCCGGAGTCCTGTATGAACGGGAGCAGCCGGCTGAAGGGGAGCGCCACTTCGTCCTTTTGAGAGCAGGTCCTGGCTCCCAGGGCGAAGCCATCCCCGGTCCTGTCCATGCCGGACAGCACGTGAATGGGAATGTGCCGAGTCGCGGGTTCGTGTTTGAGATAATCCAGCACCGTCAGTCCGCTCATGTCCGGCAGCCCCACGTCGAGAGTGATCGCGGTGGGCTTGAAATCCCTCGCCAGCGCGATCGCCGCTCCGCCTCCCAGCGCCACCAGGGCTTTCATTCCCTGAGCATGCGCGCTTTCGACGAGCGTTTGAGCGAATTTCTGATCGTCCTCTATAACCAGGAGGACGGAGTCGCCGGGCTTGATCACGCTCCGGTCGTCGTCGAAAGCCGGCGCACGCTCTTCCAGCCAGTTGGGCAGCGCGGCGGCTCCGTGTTCGAAACGAGTATCGGCGTCGCGCGCCATCCATACCCGCATGACCGAGAATAGAAGGTCCAGGTCCACCGGCTTCGCCACATAGTCGGACGCGCCGGCCCGAAGGCACTTCTCCCGGTCGCCTTTCATGGCATTCGCGGTCAACGCAATGATCGGAAGCGTCTGGAATTCCGGAATCTTGCGGATCGCGCGCATAGTTTCATAGCCGTCCATTTCCGGCATCATGATATCCATCAGCACGATATCGATATCGCGGCTGTTCTTCAGCAGCTCGATGCCGTCGCGGCCATTTTCCGCGTGCATCGTTTTCATGCCCCTATGTTCCAGGACGCTGGTGAGCGCGAAGATGTTGCGCAGATCGTCGTCGATTACCAGCACCTTGCGTCCGGCGAGCGTCGTATCGGTTTGGCGCAGCTCGGCGAGAACCCGCCGCTGCTCCTCCGTGAGCGCGGCTTCCGGCCGATGCAGCAACAGCGCCGTTTCTTCCAGCAGGCGTTCGATCGTCGGCGCGTAGCGGACCGGGCCCGCGCGGGCGCAGCGATGAATATCGGCGACCTGCAGCTCCGTCAGGCTGCGGCTTCCGGAGACGACGATGGGGGGCACCGGCACGGAAGGCCCGCTTTGGATTTTGTCGACGAATGCGATTCCGGCCGAATCCGGAAGCACCCAATCGAGTACGATCCCGTCGACCTGGCGCTCCTGAAGCACGGCTTCCGCGGCGGCCAAGTCCCTCACATCGATGATCTCCAGATCGTCCCCCGCCAGAAGATTGTGGATATCGCCGGAGCGCACGTCATTTTCCGCGATCAACAACAAAGCCTTCTTCCGCGCTCCCATCCGGCTGTCGACCACCCCGATGATCTCCTCGAGCGATTCCTGTGTCACGTCCTTCGGGATGCAAGTCACGGCTCCCAATGCGAATCCGCGCTTGTTGTTTTCATGACCGGAGATGATATGCACCGGGATATGGGCGGTCCGGGGATCGTGCTTCAGGCTATCCAGAAGCGTCCAGCCGCTCATATCCGGCAGCCTGACGTCCAGCGTGATCGCGCCGGGCTGTACCTCGCGCGCCAGGGAGATCGCAGTCCTGCCGCGCAAAGCCACCACGGCTCTCATGCCGCGGCTGCGCGCCACATCGACCATGATGCGCGCGAAAGTCGCGTCGTCCTCCACGATGAGCAGAACGCGGTCGCCCGGTTCAACCAGGTTGCGATCGTCGTCCACCGCCATTTCCTCCACCAGCTCCGCCGGAACTCCGCTTCCGGATGCCGACAGGATGAGATCCATGTCTCCGGCCGGCGCGCCCTCGGCGGCTTTGATGGCGGCAGGCACATCGCTCGATTCCGGCTTGGGGACCGACGATATGTAGGCCTGCGGCAGATACAGCGTGAACACGCTTCCGCGGCCCACCGTGCTCTGAAGCCGAATCTCCCCGCCCAGCAACCGCGCGAGTTCGCGGCTGATCGACAATCCCAGCCCGGTTCCGCCGTACTTACGGCTGGTGGTTCCATCCGCTTGCTGGAACGCCTCAAACACGATGCGCTGCTTCTCCGGCGCGATTCCGATACCGGTATCCACCACGGAGAACGCGATGACGCTGCTGGCCCGGCTCAACACCGGATTCGCCGGGCTCCATCCGCTGGGAGTTCTGTCTATGGTTAGGCGCACCGAACCCTGCTCGGTGAACTTGAGCGCGTTCGAAAGCAAGTTCTTCAGCACCTGCTGTAACCGCTTTACGTCGGTACGCAGCACCTCGGTCGAAATGTGCGGATCGATCTCGATGGTGAAGTCGATGCCCTTTCCATCCGCGACGTGCCGGAACGCCCGCACGCAATAGTCTTCCAGTTCCTGGAACCGGACGTTGCCGACTTCCACGTCCATCTTTCCGGATTCGATCTTCGACAAATCCAAAATGTCGTTGATCAGAGCCAGCAGATCCGTTCCGGAAGAGTGAATCGTTTCCGCGAATTTGATCTGCTTGGGGCTGAGGTTGCCCTCGGTATTGTCTGCCAGAACGCGCGCCAGGATTAGCAGGTTGTTAAGCGGCGTACGCAGCTCGTGCGACATGTTCGCGAGGAATTCGCTCTTGTACTTCGATGTGAGCGCCAACTGCTCGGCCTTTTCTTCCAGCGCCTGCTTGGCCTGCTCGATCTCGCGGTTCTTCGCTTCGACCTCGGTGTTTTGCTCCGCCAGCAACTGCGCCTTTTCTTGAAGCTCGGCGTTCGTGTTCTGCAGCTCCTCCGCCAGCGCCTGGCTCTGCTGAAGGAGCTGTTCGGTCCGCATCGTCGCCGCGATGGTGTTGAGCACGATTCCAATGCTCTCGGTGAGCTGGTCCAGGAACACCAGATGGACGTCGGACAATTGGCGGAACGATGCCAGCTCCACCACCGCCTTCACCTCGCCCTCGAAAAGCACCGGAATCACCACGATGGTAACCGGGGTTCCGGAACCGAGACTGGAGCGAATGCGAACGTAATTGCCGGGAACGTCGCGGACCAGGATGCGCCGCTTCGCGCTGGCGCACTCGCCCACCAATCCCTGTCCGAAATGGAACTGCACGGGCGCTTCTTTCACGTCATCCAGGGCGTACCCGGTCATGAATTTCAGCATGTTGCTGCCTTCCGCGCTTTCCGCGATATAGAAGGTGCCTTGCTGCGCGCCCACCAGCGGAGCGAGTTCGGAGAGCAGAAGTTGAGCCACCGTGAGCAGGTCGCGCTGGCCTTGGATCATGCCCGTGAACTTCGCGATGTTGGTCTTCAGCCAGTCCTGATCGGTATTCTTG
>JASHRP010000507.1 GCA_030037375.1 Bryobacteraceae bacterium
GACCTCCCATAAAGCATCGCGCCGATGACCGGCGAGAGAATTCAACGCCGGCACAGGGCCGGCGCGGCCGTTCAAATTATCAGGAGCCCTGCCCCGTCTTGCCGCGCCAGGCTCCGTTGTGCCGGCAAGGGAATTGAGTGCTCCGATTTCAGCGAGCATCCGCAGCTCATCTTTTCTCAATCCCCGCACTCGCCGCGCGACATCGTCGATGCTCGCAAACGGCCGCGCAGCGACAATCGCTTTGCCGGTCTCCTCTCGCAACCCACGAACATAGTTAAATCCAAGACGCACCGCCCCATTCTCAATCGTGCACGCCCATCCCGACTTCTCCACGTCCACGGGCAGAAAATGCAGCCCGTGCCGCTGCGCGTCCTTCACCAATGTCGCGGGATGATAGAACCCCATCGGCTGCTGATTCAAAATCGCCGCGGTGAACGCCGCCAGATGATGACATTTCAAATACGCGCTCGCATAGGCGATCAGCGCGAAACTGGCCGCGTGCGATTCCGGAAATCCGTACAGCGCGAACGAAGTGATCGATTGCACAATGCGATCCTGCGTCTCGCCCACGATTCCGTTTTGCTCCATTCCGGCGCGAAGACGAGTTTCGATATCGCGCATCCGCGCCTCCGATCGTTTGAATCCCATCGCCCGGCGCAGCTCCTCCGCTTCTCCGCCCGTGAAATTCGCCGCGATCATCGCGATCCTCAGCAACTGCTCCTGAAACAGCGGCACGCCCAGCGTCCTCTTCAGTACCGTTTCCAGCGACGGATGCAGGCATGCGGCTTCTTCAAATCCCTGCCGTCGGTTCAAATAAGGATGCAGCATCTTGCCCACGATCGGCCCGGGCCGGATAATAGCCACCTGCACCACGATGTCGTAAAACTTCTTCGGCCTCAGGCGCGGCAGGCACGACATCTGCGCGCGGCTCTCCACTTGAAACAGCCCGATGGTATCGGCCTTCTGCAATGCGCCATACACGGCCGGATCGTCCTGCGGCAGATGCGCCGGATCCACTTCCTTCTGCTCGTGCACACGAATCAAATCGAGCGATTCCTCCAGCACCGCCATCATCCCCAGACCCAGCAGATCCACTTTGATCAAGCCGAGATCGGCGCAATCCTCCTTGTCCCACTCGATCACCACCCGCCCCGGCATCGTCGCCGGCTCCAGCGGAACGATGCAATCGAGCTGGCCCTGACAAATCACCATCCCGCCCGAATGCTGCCCCAAATGCCTCGGCAGATTCTGTGTCGCTTTGTACAGCGTCAAAAACTTCTGGATGCGCGCATCTTTGAGATCGTACCCGGCCTGCCGGAACTGCTTCTCCGCCGTATCGTCCGGATCCTGCCATCCCCACCGAGCCACCATCGCCGCCAGCTTCCCCAACTCCTCCGGCCCAAACCCTAGCGCCTTGCCGATATCCCTTGCCGCCGATCGCCCGCGATACGTGATCACGTTGGCGGTCATCGCCGCGCCGCGCTCGCCATAGCGCTGATAGACGTACTGAATCACCCGCTCCCGCTGATCGCCCGAAGGCAGGTCGATATCGATGTCCGGCCATTCGCCGCGTTCTTCCGATAAGAAGCGCTCGAACAGCAAATCCATCGCCACCGGATCCACCGCCGTGATCCCGAGCGAATAACACACCGCGCTATTCGCGGCCGAGCCTCGCCCTTGCGCCAGTATCCCGTTCTTGCGGCAAAATTCGACAATGTCCCACACGATCAGGAAATAGCCGGCGAGATTCAGCTTCTCGATCATCGCCAGCTCGCGCTCGATCTGGTTCCGTGCGCGGTCGTGATAAGGGCGATAGCGCCTCCGCGCGCCTTCATCGGTCCGCTGCCTCAATAAGGAATTGATGGTTTCGCCGGGGCCCACCGGATAGCGCGGAAACTCATAACCCAAATCGGCGAGCGTGAAATTGAGCCGCTGCGATAACTCGGCCGTTTCCGCGATGGCTTCGGGCACGTCGGAAAACAGCGCAGCCATCTGTGCGGGAGATTTGAGATACCGCTCGGCATTGCGAGCCAGCAATCTGCCCGCTTCCATCACCGTAGTCTTGTGATGAACCGCCGTCAGCGCATCGAAGAGCTCGCGTTCCGCCGGCGTGGCGTAACATGCGCCATTCGTGGCAATGAGCCGCAGCCTAAACGCCCGCGCCAGATCCATCACCGCCTGATTGCGAGCCTCTTCGTCGCGATGAAAATGCCGCTGCAATTCCGCATAAACATTGGAACACCCGAATACACGAATCAATTTCTCGAAGCGAGCCCTTGTAGGTGCGCCTTCACCCGTGAGGCAAACCAATCCCGGCGCGAATCGAGCGAGCTCGTCCTCGGAAGCCGCGGCTTCGCCTTTTGGCGAGCGCAGCTTCATCGAAGTGATCAGCCGGCACAAATTTTGATAGCCTTCGCGGCTTTCCGCGAGCAATGCGTAGCGGTCGCCATCTTCGCCGGTGATCTCCGCGCCCAGGTGCGCCTTCACGCCGATCTTTTTCGCGGCCATGTAGAAGCGCGGAGCCCCGCTCAGATTGTCGCGATCCATCAGCGCCATCGCCGCGTGGCCCAGACTGTTCGCCCGATGGATCAAATCCTCGGGGAGCGAAGCCCCTTCAAGAAAGCTGAACGCGGAGCGTACGCGAAAGTCGACGAATTTATTTAATGCGCCATTAGTCATACGCGCCTTCCAGGAACCATCGCCGCTCGGTTCGATTTCTTACCAGCCTGTACAACGCGCCGTCGTCTAGCAGCAGATCGAACTCATCACGATTCCACGCGTCGGGTTTCCACCAATCTCCGCTCGATCGCCACGGCCCCGCGCAGTTCAACACTCGTCCTCGCACCACTCGGGTCCAGATCTGCTTCGGCGCATTTTCCGGTTCCACCCGAGCCTCCAGCGCAGGATGAAAGTAGCGGAACCCGAATCGCGGCGCGTCATTCTCTCCACGCCCCGGCCGGTGTGTATCTTCGAGTTTGGGATACAGCACGTTGGCCTCGCCAACCAGCGCGCGAATTTTCCCGAGTGTCAGCTCCAGCTTCTCCGGCTCCGGCGCGGCGAGCGTAAACAATCCGTGCTGCACGCGCCGCGGCTCGACCGGCTCAATCCGCAGCTTCACCAATTCGACTGGCGCATCCGGAGGCTGTCTCTCCAAAGAATGTTCCGTTAGCTTCAGTAGGAACTTAACATCGCGAGTCGGAAACGGGAGGTTCAGCCTCCTTTCTTGCTCGTTCAGTTTTAGATGTAAAGCAGCCGCCGCAAGCGACTGCGCTTTCAGCTTCGCGGTCAAATCAAATAGAAACCGCCCGATCAAAAACAGCAGCGGCTCGCGCAGCTCAATGGCGTGATCGAACTCCGCCGATTCTTCATACACCGTTTCAATCGGCTCAGGCCGTAACGGCCGGTCGAGCGTGCCTCGCGCCAGCTTCTGCAACCACAATCCGCGCGAGCCTAACCGTCCCGCCAATCCGTCCTCGGGCAATTTCGCGAGCTCGCCCAGTGACCGGATGCCCCATAAATCGAGCGTCTGAAAAATTTCAGGATCGGGCGGCAAACAATCGACCGAAAGCGACGCCAGAGCGCGAGCCTCTTCACCCGGTTGAAGAATCGTCCGGCCGGGAATATTGCGAGCCGCCAGAATCGCCGCGTCGATGGTCGCGGCCGCGGCCATGGAAACCCCTTCAGGAATCGCGGCGGGAATGCGCGCGAGCTGCCGCTCCGTCGCCCAGAACACGGCAGTCGATTCGTCGATCGTTTCCACCCACGGAGAGAAAGACTGGGCCAGGGCGCCTGCGTTAGGCGCGTGGATGCAGACGTACACGGCGCGTCAACCTGCCTTGAGGATTTTGAACGGAGCTTGTCCGGCGAACACCGGCTTCTTGCGCTCCAGCGAGACCCGCTTCGCGGCGCAAGTCTTCGTCAGCGGTTTATCCGCCAGCACTAGGAAAACCGTTTGCGTCGGTTCAATCGCGCGCCGGAAGCGGAACCACGCCGTGGGAGGAATGCGCGCCAGTGACTGCGGCGAGGCGTCGATTAAATCCAGCGCCACCACCCCGAACCCTCCGGCTTGCAGCAACAGATCGGCCGCGCGCAAGGCATGCTCGGCATTGCCGCCGCAGCGAATCCACAACAATTTTTCGAGCTTCACCCCAGCCGCCGCGGCCGAGCAGATATCGAACGCGTTCGCTGTGTCGATCACGGCGGCGCATTCCCCGCGCCCGGTTGAAGCGGCTAAAACCGAATGCGCCAGTGCGGTCCGGCCGCTCGATCGGGGGCCATAGATTTCACTGATTCGCCCACGCGGAAACGCTTGACGCCCGCAAAGGGCCGCCCCGGCATTGGATGGACCCGGAACGCTGTTTTCAGAGCCAGGGCTGGCTCCGTTTTGCGGGCTATCACACAGGAGTAATTGGGGTTGTTCGGCAAATCGAAACCCGAGAGGAAGTGCTGCCAGCATACCATATTCGCCTTTTATTCGCCCTAATAGTATGGGCTCGATTGCCGATGGGTGTCAAGAGTACCATGTCTCAGAATGTAGCTAGGTTATACGAACAAAAGGATATGTTAAGCTCTCGTCCGATGAGAATAGACCGCGCGGCGGAGGACCGCGTCTACCGTACATCCCGAATCGTTTGGCTGGCATTCACCATCGCTATCGTTCTCTATTTCCTCTTGGGTCTGTACGTCAAACCGGTCGCGATCGTCACCAACACGGTCATGGAACGCGCTCTCATCGCGGTTTCAACCGCTTATGTTCTGATCTCGCTGCCGATCAAGCGCTGGTCCATGACCCAAGCCGGTCAACTCGAAAGCCTGCTTCTGAAGCGTTTCGCGCTGTTTGTTCCAATGGTGGCGTGCGAAGCCGCGGCGCTAACCGGTCTCGCGCTGCGTTTGGTCACTGGCTACCGCTATTTCTACATATTTCTGCTGCTCGCCTTGGCCGGAATGCTGATCAATTACCCGAAGCGTGCAGAGTGATACTATCTTTCGATGATCGCTCGACTCTCACGAGTTAGCTTCATCGCCTCTTTATTCCTCGCACAGGCATTCGGACAATCCCCCGCTGATTGGGCGAGCCTTCGCCAAACACCCGTCGCCGCGCGCATCCAAGTCAAGACCAGCGACAACAAAACCTACACCGGCCAATTCAAATCTGCCGACGATGATGCTCTAGTAGTGACGGGTTCGAAGGGCGACCAAACCTTTCCGCGAGCCATGGTGTCGCGACTATCCGTGAGCAAGCCCAGTCATCGCGGCAGAAATGCGCTGATCGGATTGGGAATCGGAATAGCGGGCGGTTTGATTCTAGGCGCGATCGCCGACGCTCGCTGCACGGGCAATTGCATCGAGGGGAACCACGCCTATGGAAAAGAAGTCGGAACCGGGCTGGGAGCCGTAATCGGAACGATTATCGGTGTGGCTCTGCCAACCGGCGGCTGGCGCGAAGTCTATCGAGTTCCCTAACGCGAGCGTTAAACGAGATTCGGGATCTTGATGATCTTCTTCTGGATCGCGTACTGAACCAGTTGCGCCTTGTTGTGAATGTCCAGCTTGCGCATCAGGTTAAACTTGTGCGCTTCCACTGTCTTCACGCTGAGATTCAAATCGCAGGCGATCTCTTTAACCGAGTTGCCTTCGGCCAGCATCTTCAGCACTTCACGCTCGCGCGTGGTGAGCGTGGCGAACCGAGGCAGCCGGTTGGCGGACTTGATGCGGCTCCGGAAATCGTCGACCAGTTGGGAAAGCATGCGCGGGCTCAGGTAGCTGCCACCCCGGCACACATCGCGAACCGCGGCCACCAACTGCTGGCTGGGACTATCTTTTAGCACGTAGCCGCTGGCGCCTACTTCCATTCCTTCGACCAGATAATCCTCATCGTCGTACATCGTGAGGAACAGCACCTTGGTTTCCGCGCGGTTCTTTTTGATCTGGCGGGTTGCTTCAAAACTGCTGAGACCGGGCATGCCAATATCCATCAGCACGACGTCCGGACGAACTTCGTTCGCCTTATCCACGGCATCGCCGCCATTGGAGGCTTCTCCTACAACCTCCATGTCCGCTTCGGCCGAGATCAGCGTCCGGATTCCCTGGCGGAACAGCGTGTGGTCATCCGCCAGCATGATTCTAATTTTGGCCATAGTGTTCTTTGCCCGACCTTTTTCTTAATCCTTACTAGCGCGCCTCTCTACTTGGCTATCGGCAGTTCTATGGAAATCTTTGTACCCCTCTTAGGGCCTTCCATCCGGCTCTCCACATAGAACTTCCCGCCCAGCAGTGCTACCCGTTCACGCATACCGGACATTCCAAAGGAATCCCGCTTAGCCAGCGCCTCCTCGACGCGAAAGCCGACGCCGTTATCCTCCACGGCCAGCTTTAGCCATCCATCGGCGGAGCTCAGGGAAATGTTTACGTGAGAAGCGGCTGAGTGTTTTCCTATGTTGTTGAAGCATTCCTGCACCAGACGGTATGCGATGATTTCGAGCTGCTGCGGAAGCGCGCCCATTTTGGAAATTTGCAGCCGCACCCGGCACGGATGCAGTCGCTGGAACCGGTTCACCAGTTGCCGCAGCGCCGCTCCCAGCCCAAGTTGCTCCAGAACCGCCGGACTCAGCGCGGCAATTAATCGCCGCATTTCTAAAATGGTCCGCTCCGTCAGATCGCGCGCCTCGCGCAGCTTGGTCTTCCATTCGCCGCCGGTCTCGGGAAGTTCCTGCTCGATCAGCTCCATTTGCAGGCGAATGCACAGCAGACTCTGGCCGGCTTCATCGTGCAGTTCCCGGCTGATGCGCCGCCGCTCCATCTCCTCCACGTGCAGCATGTGTTCGGCTAATCT
Source organism: Bryobacteraceae bacterium (assembly GCA_030037375.1). GTDB lineage: Bacteria > Acidobacteriota > Terriglobia > Bryobacterales > Bryobacteraceae > Palsa-187. The sequence goes on from JASHRP010000507.1 coordinate 6,833, forward strand.
CCGAACCTGTTCTTCGCGTTGCGCCAGATCTTCCATCAGCCGCTGTTTCTCGGCGGCCATAAGGCATCGCTCCGCTGCGGCCGCCAGCAGCTCTTGCTCCCTCGGCAGCCATTCGTAGTTGCTCGAGAATCCGAACTGCATCACACCGGCCATGTGACCGTTCGCGGCCAGCGGAATCGACCAGCAACAATCGAACCGGTCCTGCCAGGATTGATCCAGGATCACGCCGGTGGTGTGGCCGTTCCCGTTCAGGAATCGCGGTTTCGAAAGCTTCTTGATTAAGCCGGGATGATTGGGCGCTGAGAACGGCTCCAGCTTCGGCGAGGCAGCCTTGAGCACCCACTCCTTCGAATCCTCATTCAGCATGTACAGACGCCCGGCATTCGCCCGGCAGACATGCACCAGCGATTCTGTGAAGCGGCGCAGCAGATCCTCCAGATTCGCCGCCTCCATCTCGATCCGGAACAGCTCATAAAACGCCTGCGTCTCCGCCTCGCGAACCTGATAATACGCGTTGTTGAGCGTGAGGATCACGCAAAAGTGAAGCTGCTCCCGAACCCACCGGAAATTCGCGTCCTCTTCCGGGATCAGCGATTGCAGCGCCGGATTCAGCACCAGATCGTATTCTTCGAGGGCTTCAAGGATCGCGCTCGGAGGAAGGTTGAGCTTCGCTAGCCTCCGGCCGTTGTACTCCACTTGCTCTATGAATTTGAGCGCCGGATCGCCCTGCGCGAGAATGCGAGCCGCCGCTCCAGCGGTAATCGCCGAAAGCGCCAGCCGCTGCTTGGGCTCAAACCCCAGCGTCCGCAAGCGATTCAGATACTTGCGTTCAATCTTGTCTGTATGCGGCTCCAGCAGCACGGCGAGCCGTTGAAGATGCACCCTGAGCTGGTCGCTGAGTACATCCGCGGCGTCGGCCAGCTCGGGCGACAACTGACCTGTCTGCACGCCATCTGATCGGCAGGGTAAGGCGTTCGCTTTAGAGCTACCGATCTAGTGTCGAGGCAGGAGTTGACGCCGAGCTACTTCGTAGCGCCCATCAGCGCCTTGAGCGCGCCCGCCACTCCGCCCTTGCTCGCCAAAATGGTCCCCACTTGGCCATCCGGCCAATCCTGCACCAGCATTCCTTCCGGATTGATGATAAAAACGTGCGGCGTATCGATGCGCGCATTCTGTGGCGTCGCCTTGAAGTAAGCGATCGCCACCTGGCTCTGATCGAACACAATCGGCGAGGTCATCTTATTCTCTGCCGCGAACCGCTGCGCCGTATTCGCATTCTCCGGCGGACTGATCATCACCGACAGCAGCGCGAGCTTGGCGTTTTGCAGCGGCTCCAGCGCTTTCGCCAGCGGAGCGCACCGCGAACAATTTCCCGAAATCGTGGTGGTGTACGTCATCACCAGCCACTTACCGCGATAGTCGAGGATATCGTGCTGAACCTGATTGCTGTCGGGAAGCGAAAAGCTCGGCGCGCGGCGTCCGGAAAGGGATTGCCCCACTAGAGGAGTTATGGATAACACTGCGGCGCCGCACAACAGAGTGAACAGAAAATTGCGCATAACGTATCAACGTAGCATGTTTCTCAGCGATTCCTCATACGGCGCGCGAGCCACTCCGCGCTCGCAGATGATCGCCGTCACATAGCGCGCCGGCGTGACATCGAAGGCCGGATTCGCAACCGCGATGCTCTCCGGCGCGATCGGCACGCCGAACACATGCGTGACCTCGGCGGCCGAGCGTTGCTCGATCGGAATCGCCTCGCCCGACGGAATCGAAAGATCGAAGGTCGAAACCGGAGCCGCCACATAGAACGGGACGCCATTCTCTTTCGCCAGCACTGCGACCGAATACGTCCCGATCTTATTGGCGACATCACCGTTAGCGGCGATTCGGTCCGCGCCCACCACCACGCACCCGATCCGTCCGGAATGAAGGAAATGCCCGGCCATGTTGTCCGTGATGATCGTCGTCGCAATCCCGTCCTGTTGCAGCTCCCAAGCCGTCAGCCGCGAGCCTTGCAGGAATGGCCGCGTCTCATCCGCGAACACGTCGATCTGCTTGCCCGACTCTGCCGCCGCGCGAATGACTCCGAGAGCCGTGCCATAACCTGCCGTCGCAAGCGCGCCGGCATTGCAGTGCGTGAGCACGGTCTTGCCATCCGGGACCAGCGGAGCTCCATTGCGCCCGATCGCCCGGCAGATGGCGATATCGTCCTCACGAATCCCCCGCGCCTCTTCGATCATGCGCGCGGCAACTTCGCCTGACGAAGCTCCGTTCATCGCCGCCGCGACCCTCCGCATGCGCTCGATCGCCCAAAACAGATTCACCGCCGTAGGCCTGGTTTGTGCGAGGGTCTGGCACACGGTCTCGAAATCCGCGCCCTCCCGCACGCCCAGCGCGACGCCCATCGCTGCCGCCACCCCGATCGCCGGCGCGCCTCGAATCACCATCGACCGGATCGCCTCCGCGACCTCCTTATAGTCGCGGCACGTAACAAAAACCTGCTCCCTCGGCAGCCGCGTCTGATCGATCATCACCACGCCCTCATCGGTCCACTGAATCGTTTCAACCATGAACTTCCAGGATAAACTGGAGCCGTGATTCGGCGATTCCTAACCTTCTTTATGGCCGCCTCCGCCTTCGGCCAAGCCAACCCCATCCTCGGCGAGGACACCGTCAAAGTCTCGGACCACGTCTGGGCGATCATGGGATTCCCGAACATCGGCATCGTCGTCGGATCGAACGCGACGCTGGTGGTCGATACCGGGCTCGGGCCGCGCAACGGAGCGACCATCGCAAAAGTCGCGGCCAAGCTCGCGCCAAATCACAAGCTCTACCTCACCACGACGCACTTCCATCCCGAGCACGCCGCGGGCGAACCCGGCTTCCCGCCTGACACGATCCTCATTCGCAACAAAGCCCAGCAGGACGACATGGACAAGCACGGGCAGGAGCTTATCGCCACGTTCTCCAATCGCAACGCGCAGCAAAAGGAGCTGCTCGCCGGAGTCACCCTCCGCGCACCCGACGAAATCTTCGATAAAGAGAAAACTCTCGATTTAGGCGGAGGCGTGACCGCGCGCCTGCTCTGGTTCGGCGGCGCGCATACCAAAGGCGATGAGCTGATCTTCGTCGATCCCGATAAAACTCTAATCTCCGGCGACGTCGTGCAGAACAAAGTCGTGCCCAACATCTCGAACGACGGTGGCACTCCTTCAAGCTGGATCGCTGTGCTCGATCAAATCGAAAAGCTCGGCGCGCTGCACGTCCTGCCCGATCACAGTGCCATCGGCGACGGCTCCCTCGTCGCCAAGGAGCGCGCCTTCATCGTGGATCTCCGTGCCAGCGCGCTTGATCTAGAGCGGCAGGGCGTAAGCGCCGCCGACGCCGGCACCCGTCTCACGGCCGAGTTCAAAACCAAGTATCCCGATTGGCCGATCAACAGCGTCGCCAACTTCGTCAACAGCGTTTACGCCGAGCCTTAACAGAGGCTACGCGCCCGCGCGAGGTGTCGCGGCGCTTTGCGCGTTCCCCGCGACCTTATCCGCATTCCGCGCCAAAGATCGAGCATACGAACGAAACTCCGGCGACTTCAAGTCCGCGCCCTGCACGTCCATGAACTTCAAGAGCTGCCGGGTCCGCCAAGAGATCTGCTGAACTGCCGATTTATCCTTATCGAGCATCTGCTTCTGCGAATCCGAAAGCGAACTCCGCATCGCGTCAAGCCGCGCGATCCTGTTTTGAAGCTGCTCTTGCGCGGGCTTGATCTCGTTCCACTGCTGGTCGTACTGTTCCCAGGTGGCATTCGGGTCCCTCGTCAAGCGTTCGATATCGGACGCGTGCCACTCGATCGCGCGTGCATCGCTGGCTACCTGGTTAAGATAACGGTCCGCCTGATTTGATGGACCGCTTGACGCTGGCTTTTGTGGCGTCACCGCGAAGAGCGGCGCGCCGCAGAGCAGAGCTGCCGTAACAATGCTGCATGTTGGAAGTCTCATGGCTATAATCCTCTCGATTGGACCGCTGTCATATGCGATGGGTGATCGCTGCCGATTGCCCTCAGCAACAGCGAAAACAACCATCCGAACACCGCGCCATCCACGAATCCATAAACCGTGCCGAGCAGCACGCTGCCGATGCTGCGTGTCGCGTCGGCGCCTGGGTAGATCGAGTTCATCATGCGGAGGAATTCACCCCCGTAGCTCGGGTCGGCAAGATTGATCAACCCGACAATCAACATGCACGCTCCCCACAGAATGGCTGCGGTGAGCGTCATGCCCCGCATTAGATGTCTCATTTGTGCACTCTCCTTTCTCCGCCTTGAGTCTAGGTCCGGATGCACGGCGAGTGAATACTGTCGATGAGTGAGGGCTAACCCTCAAGTTCTGTTGAGATTCTGAGATCAGGCTTCGTAGGTGATCAGATTCAAAATATGCGGATCGTTCACCACGGTCCGGATCAGTGTTCCGTCCCATGCCGCGCCTCCGCCCGGAGCGAAGCTCTCCTTCAAAACCGAGGTCTTATCCGCATCGAAGTACTCGATCGTCAGGTTCGCGCCTTGGATGGTCATCGTCGCGTACCCGTTCGTTCCCACCACCGTTCCATCCGCCAGTTTTCGGAATCGATTTGGATACAGATCCGTCAGCCCGTCCCAATACTCGACTCTCTGTGCGCGATCCCCGTTCGGATACTTCGCCTCCGGCATCTCCACCGGCATGCCTCCGTGTCCGAGGCACCGCCCATAGGCGGTCAAGTGAGTCGAAGGATCTCTGTACTTGTAATACAGCGCCAGCCGGTGCTCATGTCCCCACAGCCAGACGATCTCCTGATTCTGGAAAAATGGCGCGATCTGTCCCGCGGGCGTGGTGTAATCGCCATCGCCGAATCCGCTGAACCATTGATGATGCGAGAGCAGGATGGTGGGCTTGCGCTTGTTCACCGGATCCACGACCGTCTTCAGCCAGTTCAACAGCGCCGGTTCCAGCTTGCAGTTTCCCGATAGCGTATCGGCGTTGTAACCCGTATCGATCGCCACGATCCGCCACACCGGAGTCTCCAAACAGAAGTAGCTGCGAAGCTGCTTCTTATCCGTGGAGCTCGGAATGCCAAGCGTCGGCAGGAAGGTCTCGAAATATGCCGTCCCTCCCGAATACATCTCGTGATTTCCATTCAGCGCGAAGCTTCCTTTGCTTCCGTTGCGCCACGCGACTCCTTTATACGTCCCCGTATCTTTGCCGAGGCAGTTCTCCTGTACCTGGCTCTCCAGCCCGACGTAATAAATGTCGCCGAGATGAATCGTCAGCTCCGGATTCGCGCTGGCAATCGAATCGATCACCTGCTGCGATACGTCCGTGCCCGTGGCCC
>JASHRP010000508.1 GCA_030037375.1 Bryobacteraceae bacterium
CGCGGCCATGTCGCCGGTACAACTCGGTGAATGTCGCCGCGGACAGACCGGTAGTGCCCATGATCGGTTGCCCGCGGATTTCGTCAGTGGCAGTTAGTTGTCGGTTGGGTTCTTTTCGAGATGGTCGACCACAATTAGGTCGACCGGCGCCTTGCGCGAGTCGAGCTTCAGTCCCAGCTTCTCGACCGCCTGAAAAACACCGGCGCCTCCCGGGGTGGAGGCCGCGTCGGCCACGCCTGTGCCAACCGAAACAGGGATCCCCGGCCCCGGCAACTGAATCCCAGCCGCGCTCATACTCTTTCGCGCGAGCGCTAGCATCTCCTCCATGGGAAGATCCATCGCGAATTGATAGGTTCCCTTCAGTCCCGTCATGTCGAGGATCGGCTTGTCAACCATCTGCGAGAGCGTCTCCACGAGCCGCGGTATGGTCACCTTCGTCATCTCCATGTGGATTCCGTTGGGCCCAGTAGAAACGCGAACGGTTCCTTCGGTTCCTCCACCCTGAATGGCCATGCCACCCTTTCCGTCCTGCACCATCTTCATCTGACCTTTGCCCGTGTCGACGGAAACCGCGTTTGGGGAATCCGGAAGGTCGGCGTCGGGGGCGGACGAGGCTGCGATGAGTTTTGGCCCGTCCTTTCCAACGATCAATGCGTAGATGCTGGCATCTTTCTTATCGTGATGGATGGTCAGCTTGAACCGGTCCGCCAGAAGACCCTTCATCATGTCCGGAACCTGCTTCTCCGTGGCCCCCTCGGGGAGTTTGGCCTGGATTGCGAAGCGCTGCTGCGACATCCAATCCGGCCCTTGGAGTTGGTAGGGCTTAATGTCGTATGCCAAGACAATCAGATCCGACAGAGACACGAGGCCCAAATTCACTTGCGCCCCGTCGACCGACATCCCGAGCTTCAACTTGCCGGACTGAAGCTGCTGCATCAGCTCCTGCTGGGTTGGCGCGGGCTTGATGGTCGCGACTTCAAACGCCGGCGTTTGTGCGAATCCGGCCACACCGGCCGCCAGGAGTGCGCAGGCGATCGCCGCGCCATGTGATGCTTTCGTTCTTGGCTTGTTCATTCTGCCAAAAGTATCCATTCGGCCCCCCAAAGTTACACGGCGATCGTGTTTGATTTCACCGGCCACACTGCCTCTATCGTATCTCTATGAGCTACGTAAATCCGGTCGTAAAGGTTCACGGTCGGGTCGCAATGCGGCGGAACGAACTCGATTTTACTGCCGAGATTGGGTTTTTCCTCCGAATCCAGGTACCCGAATTCGTCGCCTCCCCAGCGGTACTGCGAGCCAGGAAGTTCCTTGGCCTCAGGGCCATAGCCGCGATCCGTCGAAAAAGCCTTGTAACCTCCGTCGACCGTCACAAATTCGGGGTGATTCACGCTGACCACGGTGGCGAGAACCGTGAGAGCGTGCCGGAACGGCAGTCCGAGCTTGCCGTATGCAAGGTCCATGAGTACGTAAGACCCAGCCTGCAGCTCCGTGACTTCCGGCAACGCCGCGTCGACGTCCCAGGTTCCGGTGCTGCCGCCGGTCAGGATTTCGCTGGAAAGGCCCGCCCGATTCAGTTCATCGCGCACGGCAACAGCGACATCAAATGCCGCGCGCGAAATTTGAGTCCGCTCCTCAAAGGATTTCCCGTGCGATCCGCTGACCGAATATCCCTGTAGACCGCGAAAACGCAGATGACTGGATTGCCCGATCGCTTTGGCGATCCCTACGGCTTGCTCCAAGGAGCTAGCGCCGGTGCGATGATCGCCCACATCGAGATCGACCAGAACGTCCAAAGTGCGGCCGGCGGATCGCGCCGCTTCGTTATACCATTCAACCTGTTGCGCATGATCAACCGCGACCATCGCCCCGGTAGCGGCAACACGGGCCATCTTGCGTGGATCCGCCAGAGGCGAAGTCAACAGTAAGCCGGAGATGCCGGCCTTCGCCATCAGCTCTGTTTCGGCGACCGTCGCTACGCAGACCCCGACGGCTCCCGCGGAAATCTGCCGCCGCGCGATCTCGACGCATTTGTGAGCCTTGGCATGCGGACGAAGCTGTTTGCCGGATTGCCTGACGCAGTCCGCCATCAGCGAGAGATTGAACTCGAACGCCTCCCGGTCCAGCAGCAGCGCGGGGGTGGGAATTTCTGACTTTTTCAGCACGACTCATTACAACAAATCGGCTGTGTTACCGTGGCCACATGCGCATCGCGGCGTTTCTCTTGGCGTCCGGAATCCTGCTTGCGCAAACCGGCGAACGGATTTTCGCGGAGAAGTGCGCGGGATGCCATCAGGTCAACGGAAGTGGCGGCATCGCCGGGCCCGATCTGTCGAATGCCGGCCGGTTCACGCCCGAAGCGCTGCGTGAAAAAATTGCCAATCCCGATACAGCCTCGAATCCCGGCGGACGCGGCGGCCCGAGCACCGTAGTGGTCAGAACCAAAGACGGCCGGGAAATCCGCGGTCTTCGCCGCGCCGAGGATTCCTTCACGCTGCTGATCACCGATGCATCGGGCAAATTGCTGCGTTTCGAAAAGCGCGATCTTGCCGATCAGCGGACTGAGCAGAAATCGCTCATGCCCGCCGAGCGGCTATCGGGGTCGGAGTTAGCCGCCTTGGTTGAGTATCTTCGAACCCTCAACGGCCGCGACGCCGCGAAGGTGATTCAGGCGGAGATCCCTGGTGGACTCGAATTCGATCGCCTGCGGAACGCCTCCGCCGAGCCGGAGAATTGGCTCACTTACTGGGGCGATTATCAGGGCACGCATTATTCGCGCCTGAAGCAGATCGACGCTTCCAACGTCTCGCGGCTCCAAGCGAAGTGGGCCGTGCCGATGCCGGGCGACACAATTCTCGAGACCACTCCGTTGATGGTCGACGGCGTGATATACACGTCGGGCTTGCCGGGCCAGGTGTTCGCGCTCGACGCGAAATCGGGGTTGCAGATTTGGCGTCACCAGCGACAGCAGAAAATTGTTCCGCAGGGGCAGATCAATCGATTCAATCGCGGAGTGGCGATGCTGGGGAATCGATTGTTCGTGGGCACTCTGGACGCGGCTCTGGTGGCTCTCGACGCGCGCACGGGTCAGCAGCTATGGGAAGCGCAGATCGCCGATGCCCGGCTCGGCTACAGCATCACCTCCGCGCCGCTCGCGCTCAAGGACAGAATCATCGTCGGCGTCTCGGGCGGGGAATTCGGCGCGCGAGGATTCCTGGAAGCGTACGATCCGCAAACGGGCAGGCGCTTGTGGCGATTCGAAACCGTGCCAGGGCCCGGCGAGTTCGGTCACGACACGTGGAAGGGCGATAGCTGGCAGCACGGCGGCAGCCCCACCTGGCTTACCGGGGGCTACGATCCATCGACCGACACTTTATTCTGGACCGTCGGCAATCCCGGTCCGGATATCGATGCCGACATTCGCAGCGGCGATAACCTGTTCAGTTGCTCGGTTTTGGCGCTCGATCCGGCGACAGGAAAGCGCAAATGGCATTACCAGTTCACCCCCGGAGACAGCCACGATTGGGATGCGACCGAAGACGTGATGCTGGTGGATCGCATGTTCCATGGCCAGCCGCGCAAGCTGTTGTTGCAGGCGAATCGCAACGGCATGTTTTACGTGCTCGACCGAACCGGCGGTCAGTTCCTCGCGGCAACTCCGTTCGTGCGCCAGACCTGGAACACGGGATTCGACGCGAATGGCCGGCCGAAGCTGGTTCCCGGATGGGATTCGCGGCCGGAGGGGAGCATCGCGGTATATCCGTCGCTTGTGGGAGGGACAAATTTTCAAGCGCCATCCTACAGCGAGCAAACCGGCTGGGTTTACGTTGAGACGTCCGAGTCCGGCCAGCGCTTCTTGCGCACGCCTCAGGAATACGAGCAGGGGAAGCAATACCAGGGCGGGCGCGGGCAGGGAGTTGGCGATCTCGTCAACGTCAACATCAAGGCTATCGATCCCGAGAGCGGCGCGATCAAGTGGGAGTACAAACTTAGCCGGGGCTCACTTTCGGCGGGAGTGCTGGCAACGGCGGGAGGATTGGTATTTGCGGCGACCAGCGAAGGGAACTTGATCGCGCTGGATGCACGAACGGGCGCGCCGCTGTGGCATTTTTCGACCGGCTCCGTCATCGCGGCATCGCCGATGAGCTACGCCGTCGATGGAAAGCAATTCATCGCGATCGCGGCCGGCGGAATGCTGTACAGTTTCGCGCTGCCGGAGTGAGTGGTTGGCCCGCAAAGGGCGTGTGGGCACCCTCGATTAAAGTAAGCTGCCCGCACGCTCCGTTTTGCGGGCAGACACATTAGATCCCGCTGGGTTTCACCCAGAAGCTTTCGATCCACGTTGCTCCTGGAGCCACCATTTGTAGCTCAGGATATTTACCTTCCTGATGGAGGTTCACGGCATTGGTGATCCCGGCCATCGGTTCGAAACAAATGAAATCCTGCGGCTGACCCTTCGCAGTGTTGGGTTCCCACACCACGGCGGCCTGCCACTTCGGCCCAAACGATACTTCGACCGTCTTGCCCGAACTCGCTATATAGAACCGCGCCCGGCCATCCGCATCCCGTACGAGATCCGTGAAGCCGTCATCGAGCGTCCGGTTCTCCAGAAGGAACGGATCTTCGATGTCCATCGGTTTGTACTGCCCGGTGGGAAGCATCTTCGCGTCCGCGACCACTCGCTGCCGGGCGGGAATCCGGCCCACCCACTCATTGCGAGGCACGTCCGGAATGCGGAAGTAGGGATGGAATCCGATGACCACTGGCATCGACTCCGCGCTGAGATTGATCACCGAGATTCTCACTTCGAGCTCGCCGTCAGAGAGCGCGTAGGTCATCTCGTAGTCGTGAGCGAAGGGCCATTGCTTCATCAATTCCGGGTGCTTCGAAAATTCGAGTTTGCTGGTGACGCGCGCCGAGCGATTGTCCGCCTTGACCTCCGTCACGCGCCAGTACGGCGAGCCGATCACCAAGCCGTGGATCGGATTCGCTCCGTGCACATTGCCGATCGACATATCGAACGCGTACCGCTGTCCGTTGGCCCAGAACGCCTGTTGGTCCAGCCGGTTTCCCCACGGCGCGAGCAGCGGGATTCCCGCCAGACTGGGCTTTTCGCGAAATTCGGAAACGTCAGCGAACGGGAAGTACAGGATGTTCTTCCCGTGCACGCGCATTTCGTAGGCCGTGTTGCCCGCGGACGGAACGACGGAGACCTCGACGGCTTTCGCCGCGTCGGTCAGCCGCACGATTTGGACGCCGTGATCTTGGGTCTGGATCGCGCTGTAGTTTTGGGCGGACATAGCGGCGGATATCGCAACAAGAAGCACTGCGAATCTCATGCTTCCTAGTTCGTCACATCGGGTCCATTATATTAGGTACGTTTCCCGCCCCCGCCGCCATATGCCTCTGTTTCGCGGCTGCGGCGACCCTCCTGAGCGGCCAGAACTCAAAGAAATCCGCGTAAAAGATCAGGAACGGGAAGGTTACGCCAAGCAATGCCGACGCCAGCCAGCGCTCAAAATCGTTGCCGGGAGGTCCTTGCGTAAGCTCCCCGCTTACGGAGGGTTCGAGTAGTCTATAGAACAGCGCCAACGCCGTGCCGATCACCGCCGCGGCGGCCGCGTTCAGAATGCCTTTCACCGGCTGCTTTCGCGCCGCGAAAAGCGAGTTTTGCAGCATGTTCAGCACGATGATGGTTCCGAAGATGAACGGGATCGGGACCTGCACCATGAACGTAAGCGGGTCCGTCGCCAGAGCGAGAACGCCGATGTAGAAGATCCCCGCACCCAGCGCGAGGCAGATCGCCGTCCACACTAGACCCAGGACCGGCTGCTTCATGACACCGCCGAAATTCGTCAGCGGCCAGAGATCGAAATGCAGCAGCAGGAACATGACGCTAAGCGCGCAGAGTTCGAACACCATAACGAGATTGGCATTGAACATTCCGTGGGGATCGAGCGATTCGGCGTACTCCCCCGCGCCGCGCATGAATGCGAAGTCGAACAGCAACCGGAACAGCAGGTAATTGGCGATGTAGCACGCCGCCAGCATCGCCAAACCCGCTGTCAATGGATTCTTGATCCACGCAGCAAACGGCCATCCGCCAAAGATGATCGTGGCCCAGAACGTGACGATGACGGACACGATGATGAAGATCATCGGCATCGGCCGGACGGGGCGGATGCCGCCGCCGACAGTGTAGAACGACGCGCCGATGACCACGAGTCCGACCAGCGCCGTGAGCATCGCCAATAGCCCGCCCTTCGCGGGTTGCGGACGGCGCGCCGCAAACTCAGGCCGTTTGCATCCCCAGGTGACGCCGATCACGATCGACATGGGGATGATGCAGATCAGGCAGTAGGTCACGCTTCCCAGGAATTTCGCGGCCGGGAAGAGCGCAACGAAGCCCAGCGAGATCGCAATCACGAGGGCCGTGGCGACCAAGCCGAGCGCCGGCTGTTTGAGCATGCTAGGAGTCTATACCAGAGCGCGCGCGGCTGGGTAGCGTCCTAAATGCGCTCGCGAGTAAACAGATCAAGCGAGATCCGCGGCCTTGATCGGAAGGCTGCGAATCCGCTTGCCGGTGGCGGCGAAGACGGCGTTCGTGACCGCGGGAATAACCGACGGCGTACTCGCCTCGCCGATGCCCCCCGGGCTCTCGTGATTCTCCACCATGTGGACTTCGACCACCGGCATCTCATCGATGCGCAGAGGATCGTAGGTGTTGAAGTTGGTCTGCTGGACGCGGCCTTTATCGAGCGTGATGCCGATCTTGAGCGCGGTGCTCAATCCGTACACGACGCCGCTCTCGATCTGCTGCTGCACGCCCGCATGGTTCACGATCTGGCCGCAATCCACCGCGCAAACCACGCGATGCACCTTCACCTTGCCTTTGTCGATGCTTACCTCGGCCACCTGCGCGTTGAAGCTGCCGAGATTATTCACCACGCCGACTCCGTGGAAATGTCCGGCGGGAAGCGGCTTGCCCCAACCGGCCTTTTCGGCGGCGAGGTTCAGCACGTTGAGGTAGCGCGCGTTCTTCGGATCCTTGGAAAGCAGACGGCGGCGGAATTCGACCGGGTCCTTCTTGGTGGTCGCGGCCATCTCATCCAGGAAGCTCTCCATGAAGAAGCAATTCTGCGAGAA
>JASHRP010000509.1 GCA_030037375.1 Bryobacteraceae bacterium
AATTCCTCGTCGATCACATAGGTGACCGTCACGTTCGCACCTTCATTTAGAAATGCCAAACTGACGGCGCGGCCCAACCCTCCCGTGCCTCCGGCAACCAGCGCGACCTGGTTTGTCAAAGTCATCTGAGCGGGCGCATCAAAATGGGGTTGCGTGGACCGTCGTGACGCGGGGTTTGGAATCGCCGCGAAGCCAGATGTACAAGGTGGCGCCGGGCGATGGCGGGACGGTCACGTGAACTTGCAGGCGCTGACGGCCGTCGCTGAGAGGTTGAGGCAAATCCGAAACTGACAATCCCTGGTCCGGAAGCCACCCGGCTTTGGCGATGGTTTCCAGCTTCCGGCCGACTATCGTCGCGCGGAGCTCGCCCAGAATTACGTCGGGAGAGAGGTCGAACTCATCGACGGTGGGCACGTTCACGATGCGGGCGATATGGCGCGGGGCGGAATCGCCCAAGCCGCTGGTCACCGTGGCCTGGATCTCGCAGCCGCTGCTCCACGCGCTGGTGTCGAAGGTCAGGAAGAGCTGATCGCGAGTGAGCTGTTCGAGCTTCGCCGCACCGGCCGCTTGGCCGGTGCGCAAAGAGATGGCCGGGGATTGAGTCTTTTCGCACTCGAGCTTGACGCCGCTCGCCGGCGGGAGGTTCGCGACGTGCAACATCGCGCTTAGTTGCAGGCCTCCCGGCAATTCGCCGTCATCGAGATGAACTTCTTGATTGGGAAGTTGCGAGACGGTCACGTCCGTGATCACGGGACGTGGCGCAACCACATCGATAGCGTCATCGACGGTTAGCGGACGGCTGCGGTCGGCGATCGTCGCTTCCAGGGAGATAGTCGCGCCGGCGGCCATTGCCGGAGGAAACTGGAAAGTCGCCGTGCGCACCGTTCCGTCGGCGGACACGGGTCCCAGGGCCGCGGCGCCTTTTGAAACCTTCAGGCTTTTGAGCAACTGGAGCCCTGTGCCTTTCAGATCGACGCTCAACGAGGAAGATCCCTGATTCACGGACACTGGGAGATTCGAGATCGCGGGCAAGGCCGGCAGGAGCTTCATCGGAATGTCGTGCGCCTTCCCGTCGACCTGCGAAACCATCAACTTGTACGCTCCAATGTCCAAGCCGCCGGTGTCGATTTGAATGTCCATGTGGTCCTGAACGCCGGCGCGAAGCCCCTTCGGCAAAACGAATGGGACGGCGCTGGCGGACGCGAATTCGTCATTCAATTTCTTCATCTCGAGTTTGGCGACGAATTCAAAATCCGCGCCTTGAAGCGTGAGCGGGAACTTGCCCGCATTCGCGACGAGCTTGTCCTGAGAGTCCGGAGTTAGCTTCGCGGAAGCGAAGTCCGCCAATGGCCGAGCGTCAAACTGGCCGACCACCTGAAATTGATCCCAATCCCAGCTTGCCGCTAAACCGTAGCGGCCTGGCTTCACATCCTTGCCGAGGTCAAGCTCAATGCTTTTTGTATTGGCGAGCACCTGCACCTTCACCGGAATCGGCTTGCCCGTGCTTGGTTGAAGCATCCAGTTGCGCGCGCGGCTGAGATACTTCCAATCGTCCTCGCCCCCGGAATCTAGCGGGGATTTCGAAGCATCCGAAGGAGCGAGCACGGGCGCTTTGGTTTCCGGGGCTTTCGTCTCCAGAGCCTTCGCCGCGGTGAGCGGGAGCGGGGATTTGACCGCGATGGGCAGCGAGTTATCCTTGCCCACCGTCAGCCTGGGCGTTGCCGCGTTCGGAATTCGCGCCGCCCAGATGTACTGAACTCGCGTGTGCGCGGCAGATGCCGTCTTGCCGCACAAACCCAGCGTGTCACCGGGCATTGCTTGCGAAAACGCGGAGCGAAATTCGGAATGCGGAAACGCGATCTCTCCGAGATCGAGCAGCATCGCGGTTCCACCGGCGGCCAAACCCACCGGGCTTCCGAAGAACATCTCAGCCACCATCGCCGCGATGCCGGTGGTCTGCCCGATCGGCTGGCCGGGCTGGGTGGCGAGAGGATCGAAAGCGGCGACACTCGGATTGAAGGACTGAAATACAACCGAGGCGTTTTGATTGACGGAACCATCCTTGTTGAGCTGAACGTTGGTTCCAAACTTCGACGAGAAGCCTTGCAAAGCCGAGTTGATGGCAGCGGGGGAGTTGCCGGGGGTGGTCAGCGCGGAAATGAGGGCTTCGGCCTTCTCGGTTTTGTCGGCGTAGTCCGCCAGCTCGCCGACCAGGCCGTCATCGGTCTGGAGCAACGATTCCACTTTCTTCACGCTTAAGCCGGAGGGTCCGTAGACGAAGGCAACCAGCGCGGTTCGCCAGGGCACGTCCCATTGCGTGGCTTGCGATGCCGGCCGAGGGTCGAAAACCTTGAGGTTCTCACGCGCGGCTTTTTTGTTGGCCGGGATCAGAACCAGCGTGATGTCGCCCTTCCGCTCTTCATGCGGGCGGAGGACGGGCTTGTAATGAATGACGTCGCCTTCCTCGATCAGATTCATGGTCCGCAGCGGAAGCGGCTGATTCTGATGTTGCTGGGAGGGTGAGGTGACGCGCAGATCGACAGTGGCGATCGCGCTTCCAGACGCGCAGATCAATGGGGGAACCGGGGTCGCGGCGGGGGTGGGCGGCGAGTCCGCGAAGAGCGCCGGGCAGGCACATAAAGCGAGAGCAAGAACGAGTTGCCGCATGCCCAATGGGAATAATTTAGCATAGCTTTTCTGCCGATTCCCAGTCCGAGGCGCGTTCCGATTGCCGGGCACGCGATAAAGTCCGCGCGCCTTAGGCCGCCCGGCGGTTTTTGGGGCGGACATTGAATTCGAGTTTCCAGCGGCGCCCATCGTT
Source organism: Bryobacteraceae bacterium (assembly GCA_030037375.1). Taxonomy (GTDB): domain Bacteria; phylum Acidobacteriota; class Terriglobia; order Bryobacterales; family Bryobacteraceae; genus Palsa-187. The sequence goes on from JASHRP010000509.1 coordinate 2,822, forward strand.
CGCCACGAACCACATTTCGAGCATCCCGGTTTCCGTGACCGATACTTCCAGAGTCACGGCCACGCTTTCGCCGGCATTTCCGGGAAGAGTCGCCTCCACCGGCGCGAGCTCTTCCATGTCCGCTTCAATACCCTCCAGAAGCATACCCGCGGGATCTCGCCGCTCAGACGATTGGAAGAATCGGAATTGCGCCTTTCTTCCCAGGCTGAGAGCGAATGCGCGATCGCGGATCTGGTGGCCGGTTCCTTCTTCCATTCCGAACGGCACCACCGTAAGAGCTTTGAAGGGCGGCTTGCGGCCGGGGATCGCGGGCATGGACGCCTCGATGCCGATGTAATAAGTCCGCGAGACTCCGCCACGCACGCGGACTCCCTTGCCTTGTCGCGCCAAACCGTAATACGCCGCGCCACGCGCGACGGCGTGCATCAGATCGGCGCTCATCAGCGCTTGAACCGGATGCGAAAGCCAACTGTTCAAGACGCTAAGGATCCGTTCTCGCACCAAGTCCGCGCGCAAGACGCCGCCGTTGAAGAGAACGTGCGTGGGCTTTACGCCCCGGCTATGCAGGAAGTGAGCGAGATGACGCGTGATTGCCGCGTCGGCGGCGAAGGGGAGCCCGATTTCGGTGAGCGTCGCCGCGCGGCCTTCGGGCGCATCGCTGAACGATATCTTAGGCAGGAATCCGTCCAACAGGAGCGCTTCCAGATCGGAGCGCTTCAATTTGGTTTTGATGGTTCCACCGACCACTCCAGTGCCGCGGCCTAAGACCGTGATCGGTTCTTCGGCTTGCTTCGCGCCGGGAGCCAGAAGTTTTTCCTTCGCAGCGCGGCAATTCTGCCAAAGAGCGTGAAACTGGATCGCGTCCAGCTTCTTCGGAAGCTGCTCCGCGACAATGTGCGCCAGAGCGGCATCGACGTTATCGCCGCCGAGCAGAATGTGGTCGCCTACTGCGATACGCTCCAGGTCGACTTCGCCGTTGTTCTCCTTCACTTCGATGATCGTGAAGTCGGTGGTTCCTCCGCCGATATCGATCACCAGAATTACGTCGCCGACCGTAACCAGCTCGCGCCAATTTTCGTTCCGTTCGATCCACGCGTAGAAGGCGGCTTGCGGTTCCTCTAGCAGGACGATGTCGCGATATCCCGCTTCCTCGGCTGCCTTGCGCGTTAGATCCCGTGCAACGGCATCGAAGGACGCGGGAACCGTAACCAATACCTGATGCGCGTCAAACGGATCTTCGGGATGCTTCTGATTCCATACGTCGCGCAGATGCTCGAGATAGCGGCGTGAAGCCTCGACGGGCGAGACGCGCGGAACCCCCTCAGGAGCGTTGATAGGAAGAATCGCGGCAGTCCGATCGATCCCGGTATGGCATAACCACGACTTCGCGGAAGCCACCAGCCGCCCGGCATTCTCGAGACCCTTCTTTTGCGCTAAGACTCCGGCGATCGGCCCGCTGTCTTCGAGAAACAAGAAGGACGGAAGCAGCGGCTCTTCTCGAATCTCGCCCGGATGCACGAACTGCGGGATCTGAAACTGTTCGACGCGATCTCCGTCGGTGTAGGCGAGAGCGCAATTCGTGGTCCCAAGGTCGATTCCAATTACCGCTCGCGCTTTGGCGGTGCCGGTCATGCGCGCTGTCGTAGGATCACGATAACTCTAATGTTATCGGACGCGGGTCCTGGGCCGTGATCACGAATCAATGCGGTAACGACGTACCTTGCGGCGGCCACTCCGGCCAGCGATTGCCGGCCGTGGCCTCGATCGCGATCGGGCCCTCGAGCGAAAAGCCGGGAACGAAACCGGCTCGCGCGGGAGCAGGAGGAGGCGCGGGCTGATGATCCGTGCTAGTGGTGCAGCGAAGCTCATTCCATCCCACGTGACAAGCGACGTGTTTAGCGAACGTCGCCAGTTCCCCGTCGCCCCAGTCCTCGTGCAGGATATTGAACTTGAGCATGTCGCCTGCGAGCTCGAAATCGTCGAGCGCGGCCATGGTGTAAGGGTTGTCACAGGTTCCGCAGACCATTCCGCGGAGCTTGTTCCCGACCTTGCGAATGATGAAGTACTGTTTCGGCGCGCCTACGCCGAAGCCGAGCCAGACTCCGACGACGTCTTTTTCGGTCAGACTTGTTTTCCAAGGTCCGGGCTGAATATAGCGCCCTCCACCTCCTCCGCCACCGCCTCCCGGATTCCCCCTGACCGCGGGAACGGGAGAAGGCTTGGGAAGCTTGGACACGATCACGGGCAGAGGGTCCGGACCTCTCGCGTCCTTGATGAGATTGCGCTCGAACTTGCCGCCGCCGGGACCGCCGCTCGATCCGGTCACGATCAGGTTGCCGTGATCGAACTTCGCTGTGGCTTTGTCCTGATAGGCGGTGCTGCCGTCGGCCTTCACGTGGTTCACGACGAACGTTAGGCCCTCCGCACCAAACTTGCCGTCGATGAAAGCCAGCGTCGTCGCGTCCGCGCAGTAAGTGCAGTAGACGCCCCTGACCACATCGCCCCGGATCGAGAACTCGTAGGTGTGGGCTTCGCCTCTATCCGTTCTCCAGCCTCCGCGATAGTCATCGGCATCCTGAGCCGCGGCAGTGAAGCGCAATCCCGATGCCGCGAGAAGCAACGCAAGTCGACGCGTCGTGGTCATTCAAACACCTCTTGTCCGGTTAGGCTACTTTCTTTCGCGGGTGCTTGGGAACAAATGCCAGAAACCGCCGCGAATTGTCCACCATGATGCGATGCAGCACCTCATCGCTCACGCCGGCGGCTTTCAGCTTCGGCAGGAATACCGTGACCGTCTTGGCGTAGCCGGAGGATGCATCCGCGGAGAACATCAGATGATCCGCAAAGCCGGCCTCAATCAGCGCCATGACCATTGGAACTACCTGCGCATCGCCGCCTCCGCCCTGCCGGTCGAATCCAACATATGCGCCCCGGCGGCAAATCTGCTTGTGGACGTAAACGTTCGGGTCCACAAGATTCCCCAAGTGTCCGATCACGACGCGATCCGGCTTGACTCCCGCGTCTTCTAAAATATCGAGCTGCTCCAGCGCCGATTTACCGGGAATGCCCGTGTGGGTATAGATCGGAAGATTGGTCGCGACGTGAGCTTTGCCGACCGCGCGGAATACTTTGCGTTCATCCGCGGTGATCTCGTCCCAGGAGCCGATTTCGCCGTAGGCGCCTAGATTATCGTCGTCAGCCTGCTTGATCAGCGTCTTGACGATCTGCTCCTCGCTCATCGTCGAAATCTCTTTCGGATACCACGGCTGCGTGTAGAACCCGCCGCTCGCCACCACCGGCATCCCCGATTTCATCGAAACCTGACGCAGGAAGTCGATGCTGCGGCCGGTGTCTTCGTGTCCCGCGTCCACGATGCACGCGACGCCGGCGTCTTTGGCCTTCATGACTTCGGCGGACATCAGATCGACGTTGTGCATGATGTCCGGAGGCGGAGTGGCAGGGCCGCCTTTGGCTCCGCCGCGATTTCCCCCGCCACCGCGAGCTGGAGCGGGCGGCAAACCGTTGGCGGCTCGGACTGCGGCGCCGGCGGCTGCAAATTTCGCGTTGAAGTCGTTCGCCAATTGCAGATGCTCATGGAAGAGCGTCGCGCCGCCGGCCAGCTCCGCTGGGTCGTAATCTTTCAAGACGGTTCGAATGATCGCGCCTTTCGGGAACGCCGGCTCCTGAGCGACAGCATAAGGGGAGATCGCAGCCGCGGCCGCGCCGAGGCCGAGTGTCTCCATCATCTGCCTGCGAGTCATACCGTACGTGGGGAACTTTGACATGGTGGGATTATTTTACGTCAGGAAGATCTCGCCGGGCAGGTCGCGGCGCCGCCTGAGCGGGCGGCCGCGAATCCGGGGCGGGCAAGCCCCCGCGAATCATGGGTGGGCGAGAAGGCGGTCTCGTGGATTCAATCACTTCCTGGGATCGTTTCGCAGTGTGCGCTTCGTCCTTTGAGGAACTCGCCCGCACAACCCGCAGCGGGTGAACTACGCCTGGCGCGGCTGCGTAGACCAAGTTCTTTTCCTGTTCCAGGTGCCGCGCCGGCCCTGTGCGGGCTTTTGAGGAACTCGCCCGCACAACGGAGCCTGGCGCGGCTGCGCAGACCAAGTTCTTTTCCTGTTCCAGGTGCCGCGCCGGCCCTGTGCGGGCTTTCCAGGTTTGGCCGGCGGGGAATTCGGGGTGATAGGGAGCGGGTTGGCGGGGCGCCGGCCTGGACTGAAGGGCGATGAGGCGGGTGAGCGCGCGGGCGAACTGACGGTCGAA
>JASHRP010000510.1 GCA_030037375.1 Bryobacteraceae bacterium
AAGATGGAGGTGGATAACCCGGAGTACTTGATCCACGAAATCTTCTCGAGCAATTTCTGGAAGGGACATCCGCTGGGCCGGCCGATTCTCGGCACCAAGCAAACCATCCGGACCTTCGATCGCGACGCGGTTGAGAAATATTATCAACAGTTTTACGGGCCGTCGAACATTCTGATCACGGCCGCGGGAAACCTCACGCACAAGCACATGTTGCGGCTGGCCGGCGAACAGTTTTCGGATTTGAAGCGGCGCAGGATGCGTCCGCCGCAGGAAGCTCCCCAGCCCCACGCGCCGCTGATTTTCCGCAACAAGAACTCGCTCGAGCAAGTTCACGTATACCTTGGTGTGCCTTCCATTCCGGTGCCGCACGAATCGCGGTTCGCCTGCTACATTCTTAACGCGATTCTCGGCGGAGGCATGAGCTCGCGGCTGTTTCAAAACATTCGCGAGAAACAGGGGCTGGCGTACACGGTTTACTCGGAATTGGCGATGTATCGCGACGCCGGTTGCATGATGGTATACGCGGGCACCTCGCTGCGGTCGGCGGGGAAGGTAATCGATTCGATCGTGCATGAGCTGCACGAGGTCGCGGAGAATCTGGTGTCGCCGGAGGAGCTGCGCCGCGCCAAGGATCACCTGAAGGGATCGTCCGTGCTGGGCCTGGAATCGACATCCAGCCGAATGGGGAATCTCGCGCGGCAGGAGCTGTACTTCAAGCGATTCATCACGCTCGATGAGATGCTGGAACGTATTGAGGCGGTGACGGCCGAGGAAGTGCGGGGCCTGGCCCAGCAGTTCTTCCATCCCAGGCAAATGGCGGTGGCAATGCTAGGTCGCCTGGAAGGGTTCCGGGTGCGGCGTCAGGATTTGACGCGTTAGCTCGCGCGCGAGCTTATCGACTACATGAGAGTATTTCGAACCGCGGTACTCACAATCCTGTTGTGCTCCGCGGGATTTGCCCTCGATACATCCAAACTTCAGCCTCGCGGATACGTCAACGATTTCGCGCACGCGCTGGATCCGCGCAGCGCGCAGGCGATCGAAGCCTACTGCGCGAACGTCGAACAGAAGACCGGCGTGCAGATGGCGATAGTGACCGTCGACACGCTCGATGGCGATGCGATCGAGGACCTAACCAATCGTCTCTACCATCAGTGGGGCGTCGGCAAGAAAGGGACCGACGAAGGGATCATGCTGCTGCTGGCGATCAAGGATCACAAGCAGCGCGCGGAGATCGGGTACGGACTCGAGCCAGTGATCACTGACGCCGATGCGGGCGCGATTCTGCGAGGCATCCGGCCGATCCTTCGGCAAGGCAATTACGGAGGAGCGTTGCTGGCGGCGGCGCAGGAGTTCGGCCAGCAGATCGCGCAATCGAAGGGGGTTGTGCTCGATCCAGCGCGGCCAGTGGGACCGGGACGTGCGCCGCAAACCGAAGTGAATGGCGGCGGATTTTTCGCGGTCGTCATCGGTATCATCGTGGTGATCTTCATCCTGCGGATGCTGAGCGGCGGGGGCGGTTTCGGAGGCGGCGGAGGCACGGGATTCCTGGCCGGCATGATTCTTGGAAACTTGATGGGCGGCCGTCGCGGATGGGGCGCCGGAGGGTTCGGGGGATATGACGGCGGCAGTGGAGGCGGATTCGGCGGCGGTGGTTTTGGAGGGTTCGGAGGCGGCGATTCGGGCGGCGGAGGAGCTTCAAGCAACTGGTAGCGCCGGAGGGCAAAACGTGGACCAACTAACTGAACTGGTGAAAAAGCTGGAGAGCGCGTTTTCCGGACGGCTAGTTTCGGTGGTGCTCTATGGCTCTGCCGCGTCTGGAACTCATCACGACAAGCTCGCCGATTTGAACGTGCTGTGCGTGGTCAAGGAGATCACTCCGAAGGAACTGGCTGACGGCGAACCCGTGCTGAAGTGGTGGCGCGAAAAAGGGCATCCTTCACCGCTGCTGATGAGCGAGGAAGAAGTCCACAATTCGGCGGACAGTTTTCCCATCGAGTTTCGCGATATGAAGGAGCACCGCAAGGTTCTATCCGGCGTCGACGTGATCGCGGATGTGCACGTGGACACCAAGTACCATCGCGTGCAGGTGGAGCACGAACTTCGGGCCAAGCTATTTCGTCTAAGGCAACAGGGGGCGCAAGTATTATCCGATCCGCAGAAGCTGCTGAGCCTATGTGTCGATTCGGTGGCGACGTTCTGCGTGCTCGGCCGGCACGCGCTCCTGGCGGCGGGGCTTGAGGCAAAGCATGACCGGCGGGCGGTGGTGCGGCAGTTGGCTTTGGCGCTGAAGTTGGATATGTCGCCGTTTGAGACTTTGCTGGATATTCGGGAAGACAAACCGGGCGATCCGGGAGATCCCGGGGAATTGTTCGCGCGGTACTTGCAGTGCATTCGAGGTCTGGTGGAATTCGTGGACCGGTTGGAGGGTCAAATATGAGGGGCGCATTGATTGTGCTGGGAGTGCTGGTGCTGATCGCCGTAATTTTCGGCGGGGCACTAATGGGGGATCGCAATGAGCTGGTGACGGAACGGGAACAGATCAACGGCGCATGGTCGCAGGTGGACGTGGTGCTGCAGCGGCGCAACGATCTGATTCCGAACCTGGTCGAAACCGTAAAGGGAATGGCGGGGCATGAGCAATCGGTTATTGATTCGGTGACCAAGGCTCGGGCGCAGATGGCGGGGGCGCAGACGCCGGCGGAAAAGATCGCCGCGGACGCGCAGGTGCAATCGGCGCTGTCGAGATTGCTCGTGGTTGTAGAGAATTATCCGAATATCAAGGCCAATGAGAACTTCCTGCGCTTGCAGGACGAACTGTCGGGGACGGAAAACCGGATCTCTCAGGAGCGCCGCAAATATAACGAGGCGGTGCAGAAATATAATACCGATATCGAGATTTTCCCCAAGAATATAGCTGCGTCATTATTTGGCTTTCACCGCGAGGACGCGTATTTCAAGGCGGAGAATGAGGCCCGCGAGGCCCCGAAGGTGAAGTTTTAGGGCTGATTCTCTGGATCTTCCGGCGGTTCATCCTCCAGCCGCTCGGCTTCGGCGGCATAGCGCTTCAAAACCCGAATCGAATTTCCGGTGCTGAAGCCGGCTTGGCGCAGCTTGCGGAACGCTGAAGCGAGGCCTTTATCCTCGCTCAATACTTCCGCGAGGTTCTTGCCGCGGTATTTCCTCTCCAAGAACTTCTCGATCAGCTCGATTTCATCGACGCCGGAGTATGCCGCATCCACGGCTTGCCGAGCCACAGCCGGCGCGATGCGGCGAGCCATGAGATCGCGAACAACTCGGGTCTTGCCGGAGCCTTGACTATCGCGCCTGTACGCCGCGAAGGAATCGGCGAGTCGGCGGTCATTCAGGAAGCCGGCTTCTTTGAGCTTCGCAACGACTTCGGCGACATCCTCTTTTCGGGTGGCGCGGCGATTGAGACGGTCGCGCAGTTCATTGAGCGAGAGCGCGCGGGAGGTGAGCGCGCGGGCGGCGTAGCCCATGAGTCCTTCGCGGTCGAGCAACTTCGGCGTGCGCAGGGGCAATTACTTCTCTCCGGAAAGAGCCACTCGGCGGAGGCGAATCCAGGCCGGGAACAACGGCGGGTTCTCCAGCCAGGTAAGCATCCAAAGTAGCATTTCTTCCTTTTCGGGATGCTTTGCTTCGTTGCGGCCGGCTAATCGAGCGTGATCCTTGGCCGTGATCACCAGCTTGCGAACCCGCTCACGGCGCGCAGTGTCTCCCGATTCATATTCGAAGAGAAGTCCGATGAGGCTCGATTCCAACACGTCCAAAGATTCCTGGCGCACGCCTTCAACCATAGGCGCAAGAGGCACGCCCGAGTCGCGCAGCAAGTGGCGGAGATAATTGTCGGAAATCGGCGCGAGCAGGTCGCGTAAAAGCTGCCATTCCTCTTCGCCGATTTTTTCGGGACGCGAGCGATCAATCCACTCGGCCAGCTTACGCTTTTTTGGCGTTTTTTGAGGCGTTTTTCGCGGCTGGCGCGGCATGTTCGTGGCGATAGGCGCGAACGGCTTTGTCATGGTCGGCGAGCGTGGAGGAGAATTGATGGCCGCCGCCGGAGGGCTTGGCGACGAAGTAAAGATAATCCGTTTGGGCCGGATGGAGCGCGGCGGCGAGGGCGTCAACGCCCGGATTAGCGATCGGTCCGGGAGGTAGGCCGGCATTCTGATACGTGTTGTACGGATTCCGATTTGCCAGATCGGAGCGATGAATCGCGCCGCGATAACGGTCATCGATGAGCGCAGCGTAAATCGTGGTGGGGTCGCATTCGAGGCGCATGTTCATGCGCAGGCGGTTGGTGAAGACGCCGGCGATCAAAGGGCGTTCGGCGGCGAGCGAGGTTTCTTTCTCCACCATGGACGCCAGCGTCAAGACGTTGTGCGGGTCGGCGTGCTGGCCCACGCCGACCAGCCTCTGCCACTGGCGGCGGAATTGATGCGTCATCATGTCGCACAGTTCGGCGGGGGTGGTGGAATGGAAGACGCGATAGGTGGCGGGGAAGAGATAGCCTTCAAGAGAGGGAGCCGCAGGATCGAGATCTCGGATCTTGGACGGGTCCTGTGCGGCGTGAAGGAAATCGGAGGCAGTCATCACTCCGGCGGAGGCGGCCATGCGCGCGATGTCGAACATGTTGCTGCCTTCGGGCACGCTGAGCTCGATGAAATAAACGTCTCCGCGGGCGATGCGGCCAAAGACCTCGCGGACACTGGCGGAATCGGTGAAGCGGTATTCGCCGGCCACCAGAGTTGACAGAGGATTTAACGCTCGTGCCAGCCAGAATTGCCAGGCGTAACGAATGACGCCGGACTGCTGAAGAGCTTGCGCGATAGATCGAGTGCCGGAGCCTTTGTCGAAGCGAACGTAGGTTTCGTTCCCGAAATCGCGGTAGGGAAGGTTGAGCGAGAGCCACACGGCGGAAACCGCGAGAATGACGAAGAGAATCAGGGTTGCGAGCAGGCGGGCGCGGCGCAGTTTCATTCGGGCTCCGTTGGCTGCGGTTCAAGGCTCAAGAAGCTCTGGAGAAGGATCTGCGCGGAGAGCTGGTCGACGGCGCGGGCGCGCTTGGCGATGCTGATGCCGCTCGACTTGAGGACGCGCTGGGCCTCGACGGTGGTCAGGCGCTCATCCCAATAGCGCAAGGGGATGCCGGTATGAGCGCTCAAGCGTTCGGCGAATTCGCGGGTGTACTCCGCCTGCGCGCCTGCGCGGCCGCTCAGGTGCAAAGGGTAGCCCATGAGAATCAGACCGATGCCGCGTTCTTCGATGAGGCGGGCAAGCGCGGCAAGGTCCTGACGGATGTTGGTGCGCTGAAGTGTGGGAAGGCCCTGAGCGGTAATGCCGAGCGGGTCGCTGAGCGCCAGTCCGATGCGGCGTTTGCCCAGGTCGAGAGCGAGAATGCGTGGTTTGGCCGAGTTGGCTTGGAAATCCACGTCTGTCCCAATTATAGTGATAGGCAAGTGTACGCTTCTGGCACGTCTTCGGAACGATCCGTTCACGTCGGGGTAGGGATTCTGGCGGCCGCCGCCGCGGTGGCTCTGCTGTACTACGGGCGTGTGTTTTTTATCACCATCTTGATCGCCGCGATTATCGCGTTTTTGCTGGAGCCTTTGGTCGAAGTTTTCTTGAAGGTGCGCTTCCCAAGAGGTTTGGCGAGCTTCGTCGCCTGCTCGATTTCATTAATGTTTATCTATTTTGTCGCGCTGGGATTGTATACCGAAGGCGCGGCGATGGTGCAGGATCTTCCGGCTTATAGCGAACGGATCAATGAAGTGGTGGACGGAGCCGCGGCTCGCGTGGAACATTTTCAGGAGGACGTGTACCGGACGCTGATCCCCAGGCGGTTCCAGGAAGGCACGGAGGTTCCTCCAACGCCTCCGCCAGAGCCTGCGGCGAAACGCAACTCGAAGAAGAAGCCGGATGAGCCGCCGCCGATTCAGGAAGTCCGCGTGCGCCCGGAGCCGACGCCGCTGCTCAATTATCTTTACGATTACTTTCGATCCTTCTACAACGTCCTATTGATGGCGTCGTTCGTGCCGTTCCTGGTGTACTTCATCTTGAGCTGGCGGGATCATCTGCGCGGCAGGCTGCTGGCGATGGTGGAGGGCGATGCGCGATACACGGTGGCTAAGGCAATGGACGGCGTCGCGGAAATGGTGCGTGCGTACGTGATTGGAAATTTTTTGCTGGGGCTGGTGTTGAGTGTGGCGAGCGCGCTACTGTTCGCGGCAGTGAAGCTGCCCTACTGGATCGTGGTCGCGCCGATGAGCGGATTCCTCAGCTTGGCCCCGTACATCGGAATGCCGCTGGCGCTGGTCCCGCCGCTGATAGCCGCGCTGCCGTTAAGAACGGATGCCGCGCTGTATCTGTATCTGACGGCTAGCGTCGCCGTGCTGCACCTGCTGGCGCTGAATCTTCTATATCCGAAATTCGTGGGATCGAGGGTGCATTTGAATCCGCTGGCGGTGACCATCGCGCTGATGTTTTGGGGAATGCTGTGGGGAGGCATCGGCCTGCTGCTGGCGATCCCGCTAACCGCGGCGATCAAGGCGATTTTCGATAACGTAGGAAGCTTGCAGCATTACGGCCGGCTGCTTGGGGATTAAATGTCAAAACAATTTTGGAGCTTTCTGGCGGTTGGCGCAGTGGTGGTGGCGATCGTGGTGTGGTTCATCTGGAGCGGAACGGAGAGCAATCATCTCACGCTGAGCGGGAAGGTCATTAAAGTTCGATCGATGCCCCTGGAGGACGGCCACTCCCTGGTGGTGGTGGATTTTCGAGTGACCAACCCGACCTCGGTTCCGCTTGTCGTAAACGACGTTTCGATGTCGATCGAGCGCTATAAAGACACGCCGCTTAAAGGGCAGGAGGTTTCGAAGAGCGACGTGGACACAATGTTCCAGGCGCATCCGATCCTTCAGCCGAAATTTAACGATGTGCTCGCGCCGCCCGATCAGATTCCGCCCGGCAAGACCTTGGACCGGATGGTGGAGGCGAGCTTCGAAGCGCCGGCGAACGAAATCGATTCGCGGAAGCAAATCGTGGTGCATATCGAGGATGTGGACGGAGCGGGGTTCGACATCCAAGAGAAACCCGAGACAAAATAATTCGGATACCCGCATGACGGTTCGCGTGAAAGTGATTCCTCGCAGCGCGAGCAGCGGAATCGCAGGCGAACTGGCTGACGGAACCTTGCGAGTTAAGGTCGCCGCGGCTCCGGAAAAGGGGAAGGCCAACGAGGAGTTGTGCCGGATTTTAGCGGAGCATTATGGGGTCGCCAGGAACGCGGTGAGCGTGGTGAGCGGGCACACCGCGAGTCTAAAGCTGGTGCGTGTGCTTCCGTAGAAATGCTAAATTAGTCTCCCATATGCGGAGCTTGATTGCGCTGTTTTGTTACGCTTCGGTTGCTGGGTTCGGAGGGCCAGCGTATTCGGTGCAGGTGATCCAGGCGCCGGCCGGATTCAGCACTTTTATTATTTCATCGGGCATCAACAACTCCGGCCAGG
>JASHRP010000056.1 GCA_030037375.1 Bryobacteraceae bacterium
CCCTGCCTCAGGAAGCTTTCCTGCGCTGCGGCTCTTCCTCAGCTTCGTCGTAGACGGAGACTTGCTCCAGGTCGTCGGATTCGAAGACCTGGCCGCAATCCTTGCATCGGACATAATCGACTCCGTCTCGGCGCATCAGGAATTCCGTGCGCGTGTGTTCACAGCCCGGCATAGCAAGCTAGAATATCCCTATTCTAGTGAGGACGCTAATGTTGTCAAGCCCCCTTTTGATCCAATCGGTACTCTCTCAAATTTCGGGGTAAAACTCGAAGAAGGCGTCGAGCGATTGCTCCAGTTGCCCGCGAATCTCTTTTTCGCCACCCTCTAGCAGATGCAGGGTCACGCCTGCCGTGTTTCCATTCTTGAGTTTGATCTGGCCGTCCGTCAGGCTTTCGATCTCATCCGCGGGAACCAGCCGCATTCCGTAAACGAGCGCAAGTTTCGCCATTCCCTCATTGTTTCTCAAAGACTTGCGTCACGTCGATACCGCCCTGCGGCAGCGTCAAATGCGTCAGGATGGTCAGCGTCTTCCCGTCGCCCGATAGCGTCCACACCTCGTGCGATTTCAAATCCTGCGGACCGTTCTTCTGGGAGCTATCGATAATCAGCGAATCCCCCTCCCAGCTCGCCGTTCCCGTCGCATCGCCGCTCGCCAGCTTGTTGACGTTCGGCTTGCCGTCGATCGTATAGCGAAGCTCCGAGGTCCCTTCCTTGTCCGCGCTCTTCTGGGTCGTCGACATCCACAATTTAGGGCCGTCCAGAATGATCTTGCGGGTGACCTCTACCGGCGGCGGAATTGGGCCGTACTTGCTCTTGGCGATATTCAGTTTCCATTCGCCCGTGAAATTCGGCGCGCCGAAGCACGTCGCCGCGAGTACGGCCGCCGCCGCTAGCAGTTTTTTCATGCCGGAAGTATAACAAGTGGAGGCCGGAATGCCGATCCGGGGAATGCCCTAGGCTTTTTTTAAGAGACGCCGCGGGCCGCTGGCAATGTGCGTGCTCCAGGAAGGCATCTCGCGGCAGATTTCAGCGTTATAATAATGCTTAGCGAAAAACGAAAAAGGAGCGCCTTGCATGAATCGCTACCTCAAGTTCGGGATCCCCGTGGCGGCGATCCTGGCGACCTTGGCTTGGCTCGGCGTCAGCGGAGCTAAAGAGAGCGCCGGTTATTTCAAGACAATTCCAGAAGTGAAGCACATGGGCGATGCGGCCCGCACCACGCATCTGCGTGTGAACGGACACGTCCAGGAAGGCTCGATCGTTCACGAGGGCTCTGCCACCGTGTTCATGCTGGTGGAAAACGACGGCACTCAAAACCTCGGCGATCATCTGAGAGTGGTGTACTCCGGCGACGATCCGCTTCCGGACACGTTCAAGGATCATGCGGAGGCGTTGGCGGATGGGTCAATGGGCGCGGATGGGTCATTCCACGCCACCAAGATCCAGGCCAAGTGCGCATCCAAGTATGAAGCGGCGCCGCCCAAGCTGCCCGCTTCCAAGCCGTCCGCGATCTAGGCAGTAACAACACCATGGAAAACATAGGCGCGCTAGCAATTCTGCTGGCTTTCTGCTTTGCCGTCTACGCTGTCGCCGCGTCGCTGATCGGCAAATGGGCCGAGCGGCCCTTGCTGGTCGTAAGCGCCCGCCGAGCCATTTACTGCATCTGGGCGTTGGTCACCACCGCCGTCGGACTGCTCCTTTACGCGCTGTTCGCCGGCGACTACCGCCTGGTGCACGTATACGAGAACAGCAACTCCGCCATGGCCGGGATCTATAAGTTCACGGCTTTGTGGGGCGGCATGGAAGGCTCGCTACTGCTGTGGTCGTGGCTGCTGGCGACCTACTCCGCCGTGGTCACATATCAGAACCGGCGCAAGTTCCGGAACATGATGCCGTACGTGACGGCGGTCATCGCCACGGTCCAGACCTTCTTCCTCATCCTGAACGCCTTTGTCGAAAGCCCCTTCAATCTGTGGTGGGCCGGCAAGACGCAGGTCACCGATCTGGCCGATGGCCAGGGGCTGAATCCGCTTCTCCAGTACTGGACCATGGTGATCCATCCGCCGATGCTTTACCTCGGCTTCATCGGATTCGTGGTGCCGTTCGCCTTCGCCATGGCCTCGCTGATCACACGTCAGCCTGGCGAAGAGTGGATCCACACCACTCGCCGCTGGACCCTGGTCACCTGGATGTTCCAGACCACCGGCGTGCTGCTGGGCGCGAATTGGGCGTATTCGATTTTGGGCTGGGGCGGCTACTGGGAATGGGACCCGGTGGAGAACGCCTCTCTGCTTCCCTGGATCACCGCGACCGCCTTCCTGCATTCGGTAATGATGCAGGAAAAAAAGGGCATGATGAAGGTCTGGAACATGGTGCTGGTAAGCATCACGTTCTGGCTGCCCATCTTCGGAACCACGCTGACGCGAACCGGCATGGCGCAATCCGTGCACGCCTTCGGAGAGTCGCCGCTGGGACCGTACTTCTACACATTCCTCGCCATCGGCATCGCCGCGACCCTATGGCTGATTCTCAGCCGGCTGGATTATCTGAAATCCGAAGCCCAGTTGGATAGCGTGCTCTCGCGCGAATCCAGCTTCATGTTCAACAACCTGGTTCTGCTGGCCGCCTGCTTCGCGATCCTCTGGGGCACCATGTTTCCGATCATTTCCGAAGCAATCACCAAGCAGAAGATCAGCGTCGATATTCCGTTCTTCAATCGCGTCAACGTTCCCATCGCTTTGTTCCTAATGTTACTGACCGGCGTGGGACCGCTGATCGCCTGGCGCAGAAGTTCGCTCGAAAGCCTGAAGCGCGCGTTTTTGTGGCCCGCCGTCGCCGGCGTCGCGGTGGCTGTCGCGCTGGCAGCCCTCGGCGTGCATCACTTCTACGCGCTGATGTCCTTCATGCTCGGAACCTTCGTGCTGGCGACCGTCGCGATTGAGTTCTTCAAAGGCGCGCAAGCGATCAGCGCCAAGAGCGGCACGCCGCTGATTCTGGCGATGGTGGAGCTCACCCATCGCAACACGCGCCGCTACGGCGGCTACATCGTGCATATCGGCGTGGTGATCATTTTCATCGGCATCACCGGCCAGGCGTTCAATATCGATCAGAACGCCGAGCTCAAGCGCGGCCAATCGACCCAGATCGGGCACTACAAGCTGCTGGTTCAGAGCGTGGAGTCCGGCGCGAATAAGAACTACCGCTGGGCGCGCGCCAACCTCGCGGTTTCGAAAGACGGCGAAGACCTCGGCACGATGCATCCGGAGCAGCGCTTTTACATGGCCGGCCGCGGCCAGCTCGATTCGGTGGTCGCCATCCGGCATCGTTTGAATGAGGATCTCTATATCAACTTCCGCGTCGCTGAAGACGACGATCAGCGCGTGGTGCTCACCAGCCACGTCAATCCGTTGGTGAGCTGGGTGTGGATCGGATACTTCGTGATCCTGTTCGGCACGCTGATCTGTCTCACGCCGAGCAAGACGAAATTGATTTTCCCGCGTACGGAAGTGGTAGGAATCGCAGGTAAGCATGCAACGGTGGAAGAGTAGTTTTTTAGTTGTCTTATTGGCGGCCGTCGCGCTCGCGCAAAGCGCCTCGGAGTGGGATTCGAGCGCGGTCAACGGCATCGCCGCCAAGCTCAATTGCAGTTGCGGATGCAAGCAGACCATCGCGTGCACCATGTCTCCTTACCCCTGCCAGCAATGCAAGATGAACAAGGTCCGGATCTTCAACATGCTCAACTCGGGCATGACGGAGCAGCAGATCCTGGACACCTACGTTAAGGAAGAAGGACCCAGCGTGCTGGTGGTGCATCCTGGCGCGTCCGCGATGATCGGACCGTGGGCCGCGGTCGCGGCCGGACTGTTGCTGGTCATCATGGTGATCCGGCGCTACCGCGCTCGCGGCGCAGCCGCCCCGGCTGGACCCGCGGTCGACCCCGCCGTGCTGGAGCAGATCGAAAAGGATCTGTCGAAACTGGAGTAATGAGTCTCGCATTCCCTGTAATCGCGGTTATCGCCGCGACCGTTTTT